>JALYOO010000434.1 GCA_030856845.1 Gemmatimonadota bacterium | reverse complement strand
CTGGCTTGCCGGCGAACTCCACGATGACGTCACCGCTCTTGAGACCGCCCGAATCGGCGGGGCTTCCAGGACGGATTCCGGTGAGACGAAGTCCGGGTATGTCACCCGCGGCCATGTCGGGAATCGACCCGAGGTACGTGTCGGATCCCTGCCTCGTGCCGGCTACCTGACGGGGAGCGGCTGCCCGCAAGAACGTCAGGCGCGACGGGCGATTCCCGATGCCTCGCGTCAAGTCGAGAGCAAGCCTCACCACGCGAGCCGCACCTTCGGCGCTGACCTTATCCGGGTCGTCACTGGCGCGATGGTAGTCCTCGTGGAGGTCCGTGAAGAAGTGCAGCACCGGGATGTCCTTACCATAGAAGGAGCTGTGATCCGACGAGCCGAAACCGTCACCACCGCCCGCAATGCGGAACGGTTGAGAACCCGGGATGGAGTTAGCGCTATCTACCAGCGCCTGAAGCTCGGACGCAGTGCCGGTTCCATAGACAAAGAGCCTGTCGTTCCGCAGCCGTCCCACCATGTCGAAGTTGAGCATCGTCACGATCCGGTCGAGAGGGACCGGCGGATGGTCGACGAACCACTGAGAGCCGAGGAGGCCCAGCTCTTCGCCGCTGAAGGCGACGAAGAGTACTGATCGTTTGAGCGGGTGCGACGCGAGGAGCCGCGCGAGCTCCAGCACCGCCGCCGTTCCCGATGCATTGTCGTCGGCCCCGTTTCGTATCGCGTCATTGGCCGCCGGGTCGAGAGCGGAAGCTGACGATCGTCCAAGGTGATCGTAGTGAGCGCCGATCACGATGTACTCGTTACGCAGCACGGGGTCGCGACCCGGCAGCAATCCAACGACATTCTGTGTTGCTCGCGGTGCCGTTCTCCCCAGGTGAGCGTCCTGCGCTGCACGTGCTTCGAACTTCTGAAGAAATCCGGGATACTGCTCCGAAAGCTGCAGCTCGCGAAAACGCTTCGCGATGTAGACAGCGGCGCTGTCGTTCCCGAGACTACCGGTGCCACGGCCCTCGAGATTGTCGCTCGACAGAAACTCGACGTGCCGGCGGATCATCGCCGAATCGGGCTGGGTTGGAACACCGGCTGGTGTGACTCGGACACTGCAGGCGGCTGAGACAAAAACGACGAAAGAGAGCAGGGCTCCCCGTTGGATGTTGTGCATATGTCGAATTCTATGAGGGTGCGTAGCGTCCTGCTATGCGAGCGGTGTTTACATGTACGCGAACCGTGTCGGCAATGTTGCGACCGTAACCGCCTGCCACTGCGGCCACAACTGGTACGCCAATTTCCCGGCAGCTCTCGAACACCATCACGTCCCGGCGCGACAGTCCATCGAAAGTGAGCTTCATCCTGCCCAGCCGGTCGCCCTCGTGGGTGTCGGACCCGGCCAGATAGAAAACAAGATCGGGATTCGATTCGGAGAGAACGCGAGGCAGGGCGTTGGCGAGCGCCGCGAGATACTCATCATCGCCGATACCGTCATCCAGCTCGATGTCGAAACTGCCCGCGACTTTGCGAAACGGATAGTTATTCCTGCCGTGCATGCTGAACGTGAACGCGGTGGAGTCATCACGAAAGAGATCGTGAGTGCCATTACCCTGGTGAACGTCCAGATCGATAACCGCAATCTGTCTGACCAGCCCGCGAGACTGCAGCATTCGTGTCGCGACGACAACGTCGTTGAAAACGCAGAATCCTTCGCCATGCCCGGCAAACGCGTGATGAGTGCCGCCCGCGAGCGTCATCGAGATTCCCGAACGAACGGCGTGCAGTGCCGCTTCGCACGTAGCACCGGTCGCACGAAGCGAACGCTCGGCCAGCTGCGGCGACCATGGCAACCCTATGCGCCGCTGGTCAGCGGCCGAAAGCGTACCGTTCATCACCGCGTCTATGTAGCCGGGAGTGTGGGCACCTAGCAGATCCTCTCGCGACGCCAACGCAGGATCGTGGACGTCGCGGGCCGTCGCGATTCCCTCGGCGATCACCATGTCGCGCATCATTGCGTACTTCTCGATCGGGAAGCGGTGCCCGGCTGGAAGCGGAAACAGGTAGTGCGCCGTGCTCCAGAGGCGGAGCACGCCCTAGCGCGCCGTGAAGTCCGTCGCGTCGTTTACAGCGCGACATGCCTCGGCGAGCAGCGAAGCGGTCCGATCGAGGTCGGCGAGCGAAACCATTTCGTTGGGAGAGTGCATGTAGCGGTTCGGAACCGACACGAGTGCGGTAGCTATTCCTTCGCGCGCCATGTGGATGGCGTCGGCATCGGTGCTCGTGTCGCGCCCGGCCGCATGAACCGTGAACGGTGTCCCCAACTCTTCGGCGGTCTTGCGCAGCAGGTCGAAGACGACGGGAGAGATGACTGATCCTCGCGTGAACACCGGACCACCGCCAAGCGTGGACTCTCCTATCTCCTTCTTCTCGATCTCGGGATGGTCGGTGGCGAATGTGACATCGACGACGATCGCCATCCGCGGGTTCACGCAGGTAGCGCAAACGACGGCTCCGCCTCCGTGCCAGCCGATTTCCTCCTGCGTGGTTGCCACCGCGACGACGTGAGCCGACCCCGGCCTCTCGGCGTATCGGCGCAGCGCTTCGAGGACGATGAAAGCCCCGATGCGGTCGTCGATCGATCGCGACACGATCAGTCCATTTGGAAATTCCATCGTGCGTGAATCGATGACTCCCGGATCTCCGACCGACAGGCGTTCCGCTGCTTCCTTCTTCGATCGAGCGCCGATGTCCACCCACAGGTCGGTCATCTTCGATGCCTTTTCGCGGTCCTCGACCTTGATGTGATGGATGGGCTTTTTGCCGACGACTCCGAACACGTCCCCACTGTGTCCCAGGAAACGGATTCGCTGGGCGACGAGCACCTGAGGATCCCAGCCGCCGATCCCGGAGATGTACGCGAAACCCTCATCATCTATGTAAGTGACGATGACGCCGATTTCGTCGATGTGCCCGGCGAGCATGATAGTGGGTGATCCCTCGGGATTGACCTCCGCGATGCTGTTGCCAGCGACGTCCGCGCGGACCTTGGCGAATTTCGACGCTCGCTCCCGCCACACCTTTGCCGGCGCGGACTCGAATCCCGACGGGCCGGGGGTGTCCAGCAGCTTGCGAAGGAAAGCCATTTCCTCGTCGCTGAAGCTGTGAGTCGAATCGATAGGCGTTTTCGGGTCGGTCATTTCTCGTTGCGGGTAGGTCTGAGTGGCATTGCTTCAAGAGTGCAGGATCGGAAGAGCCTAGCCGTGAGCATCGTGCCGGAGCGGTGGGCTCTGAGCTTTTGAAGTCAAAATCGTGGGTGAAAAAGCCAATAGCCTGAGCTTAGTGAGGCCTGAGCCGTGGGCTACCGCGGGTAAAGGGCGGGCTCACCCATCATCCGGTTTTTGACTCACCCATCATCCCGGTTCGACACGCACCGTCGCGATAGATGCGTGCTTCTAAAGCTTGGCTCCAAGCTCAGGCTCACAAAGCTCGAGCTATTGGCTTTTTCACCCCACGATGTTGACCTTAAAAGCTCAGAGCCCACCGCTCAAGCCCAATGCTCGACGCTCTGCCGTCAACCCGATTGGAAGACGAGCGAAATGAAAGAATAGCACGTCAGTTTGCGGCCGGGTAACATTCGCTCGTGAATACTCAGCTACGAATCGCTATCGCAACCAGCGCATTGTTTGCGCCTCTGCTCCTTGTCGGCACACCAGTTGCCGCCCAGAGCCCGACCTCCGCTCAAAAACCCGATGCGGGGATCCCGATTACGGCCATCCGCTACGAAGTCAAATTCGACTCGTCGACGGCTCAGTCCCGGACGCTCGAAGTGTCGATGTCATTTGCGGCCGCGTCCTCCGGTGACGTGCTGTTGTCCCTTCCCGCATGGACTCCCGGCGCCTACGAGTTGGGCAACTACGCCCGCTTCGTTACCGACTTCTCGGCAGTGATGGGCACGGACACGCTCGATTGGGACAAGCTCGACCCGGATACGTGGCGCGTGAACGTCACTCGCGCCGGCGAAGCGAAAGTCAGCTTCGACTACCGCGCCGATTCGCTCGACAACGCGATGTCCTGGTCGAAACCCGACTTTGCATTCTTCAATGGCACAAACCTGTTTCTCTATCCGGAAAGTTCGTCGCCTGATTTCGCCGCGACCGTAACCGTTCGCACGGAGCAGGCCTGGCGCGTCGCTACGGGCATGACTCCCGGCAGCACCGAACGAGCGTACTCTGCGGCGAACTACCACGACCTGGTCGACATGCCGTTCTTCATCGGAAGATTCGATATCGACAGCACGCGCGCCGCCGGAAAGTGGCTCCGATTCGCGAGCTACCCCGCAGGCAGCATTACAACTGGGGCGCGAGCCACGATACTCGGCCAGTTCGCGAAGTTCATCCC
>JALYOO010000402.1 GCA_030856845.1 Gemmatimonadota bacterium | reverse complement strand
CGCGAATCCCTACCCCGTCAGCGATGGCGCGCGCTATCCCCGAGGCCTGGGACTGCCGGTCCGCTCCCCGCTTCCCATTGCTGAGCACGATGATAGTCCACCCATCGCGGACGAATCGGTCGAGCGCCGACGAAAACCCCGCAACCGCGCCACCATGGCTGATCAGCTCGGCGCCCCGGTAGCTCGTCAGAAACCAGGACAAGCCGAAGAGTGCTGACACTCCGTTCGAGGAGAACTTCGGCAATGAATCGTTAATGAGCCGAGCGGGAGTGTACATCTGATCGTATGTCTCGGACCGCAGCAGGGCCCGCCGCTCGAGCGCCGCAGCGAACATGGCCATGTCGAGAACGCTTGCCTCGATTCCCGAATTGCCCCAGCCGCTGAATACGTGCGGAGCTTCTGCGAGCTCTCCATTAACGAGCTCGTAGCCGCGGGCATGCCGCGGATCAGTCCGCTGCTGCACACGGTAGCCCGCACTGCGCATTCCGAGCTGGGCAAAAATCCGGCGCCGTAAGAACTGGCCGAACTCCTCTCCGCTGGCCGCCTCGACGATGAAGGCAAGCAGCGTGAAACCCGCGTTCGCGTATTGCACGTTCGTTCCCGGAGGGAAGCTGGCGGCGCGTTCTTCAAGTCGCCGCTTGAACTCAGCGACATCGAGCTCGTCGACGTTTGCCCTTCGCATGTCCGGATTCACACCCGAGGTGTGGGTGAGCAGGTGGCGAACGGTTACCGCGGAGTATCTCGCCGGAAGCCAGGAGAGATATCGCGCAGCGGGCGAATCCAGGGCGACTTTGCCCTCCTCTGCCAGCATGAGGATCGCCATCGCGGTGAAGGGTTTCGTAGTCGACGCAATCTGAAAAACTGTCGCCGGTGTGACCGGTGCCCCCGTTGTGAGATTTGCAACGCCAAAGCCAGCGGCATACACCAGCGTGTCGTGACGAAGGAGCGCCACAGCCGCACCGGGAATCCGGCGTAAGGCGAGCACCGAGATCACCACCGAATCGATGCGCTTCGCTAACACGGCGTCGCGGCGAGTGGGCGGATCCCCCTGCGAAGCCAGGCTCTGGTGACCGACCCCGGAGCAGGCGGTGAACACCCCCACGACGAACATGAATCGCATGATTCAACGTACCGGTGGTGCGGATTCAGGTCCAATATTATTGATGAGGCCGATTTAGTATGTTTGTCTTATGAATGTCGGCAGCATTGAGCTTCGGCATCTCCGATCGTTCGTCGTACTCGGTGATGCGCTGCACTTCAGCCGGGCGGCTCGTGTGTTACGCGTCGCTCAGCCGGCGCTCTCACAGCAGATCCGCCGGCTCGAGGACGAGCTTGGCTTCCGGTTGTTCGACCGCACGAGCCGGAGGGTTGAACTAACTCCCGCCGGCGTCTCGTTTCTTGATCACGTTCGAAGATTGTTCACCGAGCTGGACCGCGCCGTTGAAACCGGCCAACATCTGGCAAGCGGCAAAACGGGAACGATTACTGTCGGATATGTGGCTACAGCGATGGTGAACGTGCTGCCGACCATCGTGCGGCGCTTTCGCGAACGACACCCAGACGTGCGCCTTCTTCTTCGCGAGTTGTCGTCTGTTCCTCAGATCGAGGCTTTGCGCAAAGGCGAACTGGATGTCGCAATCGTCAGCGGAATGCCTGACGAAAGGGTATCGCTTCCTTCGAGGTGTGGCGCGACCCGCTGGTCGCTCTGGTACCTCCGCTGCATCCTGCCTCGCTCAGGCGATCGGTGCCTGTCTCAGCGCTGGCAGCCGATCCATTCATACTGTTTCCGCGCTCCCAGACTCCGCATCTGTATGACCAGATCGTATCGATCTTTCGCAAAAACGGCATCGAGCCGACGTTTGGGCAGGAAGCACAGTCCTGGCACATGATCGCCGAACTCGTTGCGGCAGGCATGGGAGTTTCGGTCGTACCCGCGAGTGTTCGCCGCTACCGGGTGCCGCGGGTCCGGTACGTTGCGCTACGCCCCGCCCATAGCGTGTCCATGATGATGTGCCACAGTCGAGCGGACGTGAGTCAGGTCGCGAAGTTCTTCCTCAGGATCGCCAAAGAGCCCATCTGAGTGACGGCGAGTGTCGCAGCAACAGCCGTCATCATCTGTCCGCACCGGCAGGTACAGGCTGCCCGCGGATCCTCACCTCGACAGTGTACCCGTCCTGGGACAGCATCGTTCGCAGCAGCTCGACCGCACTTCTGTTCGCGTGCTCGAGAAGGTTCATGTCGCTTCCCGCCTGCACGAGCTGAGCGCGCACCTGTCGCTGGATGGCGTCGCGATCTTCGGCCGTGAACGGATTCCATAGCCCCGCACGCTCGTCGTAAGTCCTGAGATTCAGCACCTCTACGCCGATCAGCTCAGCAGGCGGCAGCTCCACTGCGATTCGCTTTGTAGCGTGATCGATGCGCACTGACGGATTGGTCCCGAGGTTGATTCCCGCGAGCAGCCGGCCCGTCACAACGACCAGTGTTCTCTTTCTCGACCCGTAGCGAGTGTTCTCGTAAACGACCACATCGCGCGCGGTCGCCTCGCTCGACACCAGCTTCGCGACGGCGCGCATGCGCTGCACGACGACGTCGTGCGTCACCGTCGTCCCGCCCCGCCCGATGGGGCCCGGAATCGTTCTCACGGTGCAGTAACCCGCGATCAGGAACAGCATCAACGCCGAGGCGAGTATTGCCCACGGCAGCCGTGAAGGTGCTGGTGCCTGATCCGGAGCGGTCATACTGCAAACTACGAGAGGGCGAGCGGCTTCGCCCGTGGAGCCGAGCTCCTATTGAACTCCTTTCCCTTTCATCCCGTCGAGCTTTCCAAGGTTCACTTTCCCGATCGTTCCCTTGAGCGCCTC
>JALYOO010000361.1 GCA_030856845.1 Gemmatimonadota bacterium | reverse complement strand
GTCCAGGAATCGCACGGAGGCTGCTCAGCTGTTCGATCGGCTGGTGGGTCGGGCCGTCTTCACCGAGCCCAATCGAATCGTGCGTGAAGACATAGATCACATGGCGATGCATCACTGAAGCGAGACGTATCGCCGGCCGCATGTAGTCCGAGAATATCAGAAACGTCGCGCCGTACGGAATGAACCCCCCGTGCACCGACATCCCGTTCATGACGGAGCCCATGCCGTGCTCACGAATTCCAAAGTGGAAGTTCCTCCCAGCATAGTTCTCCGCGCTGATACTGGGCGCGCCTTTTACTATGGTATTAGTAGATGACGCCAGGTCCGCCGATCCACCAACCAGCTCCGGAATCATTGGGGCGATGGCGTTGAGGACGATCCCTGATGCGGTCCTGCTCGCAACAGACCCGTTGTCCGTCGTAAAGCTCGGAATGAGATGTTCCCATCCTTCCTGCAAGTCTCCCCGGAGTCTCCGTTCCAGCTCCGCTGCGTCTGCTCCGTGTGCCCATTTGTAGGCGTCGTATCGCTGCTGCCACTCCGCCTCGAGACCCGCTCCGGACTCCGCCATAGTCCGCCAGCGCGCGAGTGCCTCGGGATCGACATGGAAGGGTTCGAGCGAGGGATAATCGAGCGCCTCTTTTGTCAGCTTTATCTCGTCTGGTCCCAGCGGTGAACCGTGCGCTTCGGCAGTGTCGTGCTTATTGGGACTGCCATACCCGATGTGGGACCGAACGACGATCAGCGAAGGCTGGTCCCGAACATTCTTCGCGGCTGTGATGGCGCGATCGAGAGCGTCGAGGTCGTTAGCGTCATCCACCCTCTGCACGTGCCAGTGATACGCCTCGAATCTCTTCGCGGTATCATCGCTGAAGGTGAGCCCGGTGTCGCCTTCGATAGTGATGTGGTTGTCATCGTAGAATCCGACGAGCTTTCCAAGCTTGAGATGTCCCGCGTACGACGACGCCTCGTGCGACACTCCTTCCATGATGTCGCCGTCGCTGGCGATGAAATAGGTGTTATGATCGACGATGCCGTGCCCCGGGCGGTTGAAGGTCGCCGCCAGCTGCGCCTCCGCGATTGCCATCCCGACCGAGTTGCCGAGCCCTTGGCCCAGTGGGCCGGTGGTGGTCTCGACACCGGGTGTGTAGTCGTACTCGGGATGTCCGGGAGTTTTGCTCTCCCACTGCCGAAACTGCTTGAGATCCTCGAGGGTGAGGTCATACCCCGTGAGATAAAGCACGCTATAGAGCAGCATCGACGCATGACCCGCCGAGAGAACGAATCTGTCGCGGTTTATCCAGTCGGGGTTGGCGGGGTTGTACCGCAGATGCCTGGTCCACAGCACGTATGCGAGTGGTGCGAGGGCCATTGGCGTTCCGGGGTGACCCGAGTCCGCTTTCTGGACGGCATCCATCGCGAGCACGCGGATCGCATTGATGCAAAGCTGGTCGAGTGTCACGGAGGAAGCGGCATTCGAGGGCGCAACGGCTGTTTCAGGCATGAGACGAGGGCGCAGAGAAAAAAACGAGCGCCGCAGGAAAAAAACGAGGGCGCAGAGTGAAAATGAGAGCGCAGAAAATACGCCGGACCGAGCGGGGGACGTGCCGGACCAGAGCGCAGGCAATGCGCGGGCAAGCGACTGCGGAAATTGGGTGTAGAACTTAATGAATCAAGAACGAGGCCGAACGGGGACCTGCCCTACGCGTTCGGTCCGGGCAGGCGCATCGGCAGCCGGACGTTAGGCAGGAGAGCATCGATCTCGAAGCGGCGCTCCTCGAGCCACTCGGGAAGCTGCAATGACTGCCCGAGCTTCTCGATCGGCTCGTCGATCGTAAAGCCCGGAGGATCTGTCGCGATCTCGAACAGGATGCCGCCGGGCTCACGGAAATAGACCGATCGGAAGTAGACGCGGTCGAGCTGCGGGCTGACGTTGTAGCCGAGCTGCACGAGTTCTTCCCGGACGCTCGCCTGTGAGGCGATATCGGGGGCGCGGAAGGCGACGTGGTGCACCGTACCCGCTCCCGTCACTCCCGGCCAGAGTCCGGGGACACACCTCAGATCCACGATCGAGCCGATCCCGCCGTTTACGGACCCGTACCTGAAGATGCTGGCCTGCTCACGCACTGGACGGAATCCAAGCGTGTCCGTGAGAAGCTTGCCGGTGAGGTCGCAGCTTTCCTGCCACAGCGCCACCGAGTAGACGCCGCGAATCGAATGCTCCAGTGGAACTCCGAAACCGGACCACCCGTCGCCGGCTTCGGCAGCAGGATGCGCGATCAGCTCGCCGAGGAAACCGTCAGAATCGCGAAAGCCGATGACCCTCTCGTCATCGAAGCGCGATTTCGGGTGCTCGAACTCCACCTGATATCTGATGAAGCGCTCGATCCAGAACCCGACGGCGCTGGGCAGAATGGCGAAGGATGTTACCGATGCCTGTCCTGCTCCCTGGCGCCCGCGTCTCGCCTCCGGCCAGGGGAAGAATGTGAGGATGCTCCCCGGGGATCCGATCCCGTTCCCGAAGTAGAAGTGGTAAGTCGTGGGGTCATCGAAGTTGACGGTGCGTTTCAGCAGGCGAAGTCCGAGGACTCCGGCGTAGAAGTCCAGGTTCTTCTGCGGGTCGCTCGCGATCGCCGTGATGTGGTGGATGCCGGGGGACAGTAGTGTCACTGCTGAATCGATTGCGTGTCTTTGAGAGTTGATGGACTGCAAGTTATTAGCTGACCGGGGTGAGGGCTGACGGCCCCGGTTACGGGTTACGGGTGAGGGCCCCGGCTATGGGTTACCGGGTACGGGTTTCCGGTTTGTCGGAATCGGGTTCTGATAGCGCAATCCCCACGATGGCCTAGCTTTTCCGCATCGTCTAAAGGAGACGCGCGACATTGCAGTACAGACAGCTCGATGAGCAAAGGATTCTTCAGACGCTGGAAAGATTGCGTGACAGGATTGCCGAGCGGTTTCCGGAATCCGGTCTTCGTCAGGTGGCCAATGAGCTGCTGGCAGTAGGGGCTGAAGTCTCGGACTGCGTGGATTATCTCCGCAAGCCGAACTGGGGGCTTCGGATAGCGACGGGCGCCGCTGTGATTGCACTCGCAACCCTGCTTGTACTCGTTGCATACATGGCTGCGCCGGAGACTCCTGTGACGACCCAGGTGGGAGGCTGGAAGGAGCTTGTGCCACTGATCGAGTCCGGGGTGAATGACATCGTATTCGCCGGCATCGCCGTGTTCTTTCTGCTGACGATAGAGACGAGAATGAAACGGCGCCGAGCACTTGGCGTCCTGCATCAGCTGCGCAGTCTGGCGCACGTCGTTGACATGCATCAGCTCACCAAGGACCCCGAGCGACTCCTCTCGCCCGAGCCCGACACATCCTCATCCCCCGTGAGGACGATGACGCCGTCGGAACTCGGCAGGTACCTGGACTACTGCAGCGAGCTGTTGTCGGTGACGAGCAAGCTCTCCGCTCTTCTGGTACAATATTTCAACGATGAGGTAGTGCTAGGCGCAGTGAACGAAGTGGAGACGCTGACCACGGGCCTGTCGGGAAAGATCTGGCAGAAAATCAGAATGCTCGGAATGGTCGCGGCTCCGGGCGCAAACCGCGTCTAGGGAGCCGGATCGGGCAAAGGCCCTTCGAATGCGAATTCAGCGACGGGCTTTCTCGCGCTCGGCTTTTCCCTCTTGCGATTGTAATCGTCGAGCTGGTTTGCGTCGCCGTATTTCCCGATGGCAATCGCCGCCATGATCTCGTAGACGTCTCTGGGTGCATTGAGGACTTCGTGCGCCATGTCGACGTCGAATCCGGCCATGGCGTGTGCGTAAAGACCGAGCTTGCGAGCTTCGAGGGCGAGAGAAAGCCATGATGACCCCGCATCGAACTGGGCGTGTCTATTGGGCTTCCCCGATTTCGCCATCATCCTTCGCGTCATCACGAAGGCCAGCATCGGGGCATGCTGCGCCCAGATCTGATTGAACTTGTCCAGAATGGGGACGAACCGGGCGCGCTGTTCGTCAGTGGTTGCGTAGACGTAAGTCCACGGTTGCTCGTTGCTCGAAGAAGGCGCCCACCTGGCCGCTTCGAGCAGCGACTTGATCGTGGCTTCGCTCAATGGTTCCGAGGAGAACGCCCGAGGAGACCATCGATCGGGGAACTGCGAATCTACCTGTGCGTCCGGGGTGCGTCCGTTGATGATCTGCGGACCTTCGAACATCAACAACGGTCTACGCGCGTTTGGGGTCTTTAGGTGTTCTTTTCTCGGAACTGGTGCGAGGCTCTCCGCCCTCGCCGCCGTAGCCGCTCTTGTGCTCCGTGGAGCGATTCTCTGTCGGATCCACCGCGTTCGGCGTACCGGAGTGAGTTTCCGAGGCCCGCTTCACGGGGTCTCCATCATCTTTGTTCATCTGTTCCTTAGTTTCTCTGGCTGGCATACATTACGCCTCTGTTTTGAGCTAACGTGAGAGAAGGCAATGCACATGCCGCAATTCAGGACAATAGCCTTTGGGTGAGAAGAACCCTCCCGCGACAAAGTCGCGGTTCAAAAGCCTCAGTGACCCGGAGACTCTCTCGAAGTTTGCCCAGAATCTCGGCGAAGGCATCTACATCACCAACGAAAACGGTGAGATCCTGGACGCCAACCCAGCTATGCTGGAGATCTTCGGGGTAGCTACGCTTGAAGGAGCTGCAGAGTTACCGCGTCAGTGATTTTGTCGGTGCGGGAATCAGGAAACACGAAATGGAGCTGCTGGAGCAGGCAGGCTCGATCCGGAATCGCGAGCTGCGGATCACGCGACCTGATGCGGAAGTCCGCACGGTCCTCGACACGTGGTACAGCCACAAGGATCCCGAGACTCAGGAAACCGTGTTTCACGGCATCCTGTTCGATATCACTTCCCGGAAAGCGCTCGAGACACAGCTGCTCGAGCACAGCATCCGTGACCCGCTTACCGGGTGCTACAACCGACGGTACCTGACGGCGTTGTACAATGCGCAGCGGCAGCCGGAGTCGAGGTGGGGGTGCATCTACGTCGATGTCGACCACTTCAAGCAGTACAACGACACACACGGTCACTCGGCGGGGGACGCGGTTCTGATAAGGATGAGCCGGTTTCTGATGCGGCACGTCAGGGCGGAGGAGCCTGTGATACGGATGGGCGGAGACGAGTTTCTCGTCGCGCTGTTCGAGACCTCGCTGTACGAAACCGAGATGGTAGCCCGGAGGCTCGAGGCGGCCGGCCAGGAAAGCCGCCCGGTGTCGTTCACGATTGGCTGGGCGGGGCGGCAGGATGAAGAGAAACTGGAGGAGACTGTCAATCGTGCGGATCGTCAGCTGATCCGGGTGCGGGTGGTGAAGCGACCTGGCAGTTATACGCGCCGTACTCCGCCTGAATCCGCGGTGGAGGGGTAGGCCAGGCAACGGCGGCACACCCGGTGTGCAAGCGGGGAGAGTGCGCGCGTCTTATGGGCAGCGAAAACCCCGAGACGACAATGTGACTGCTCCTGACTCTGATGGCGACGACCCTGCTGACCACTACCATTTCCGCCCAGGGGTGGGTGGTGCCCCGACCCTGCGTACGACTCTGTCCGGCGCATGGGCCCTGCCGGCCCTGTGGTCAGTCGGGCCCTGCCGTCGTTCGGCAATCGAGCGAGATTCGGGCCGATCTCGACGATCGCGTTCTCAGATACGAGGTCACGGAGACCTTTGTAAATCGCGGCAGCGGACTGGGAGAAGCGGACTATGTGTTCCCGTTGCCCAAGGGCGCTGCATTCCAGGACCTCAAGCTCTCGATCAATGGAGAGCTGGTGGCGGGAGAGATGATGAACGCCGACAAGGCGCGCGGAATCTACGAGCAGATCGTGAGGCAGCAGCGTGATCCTGCTCTGGTCGAATGGATGGGCTACGGAATGCTGCGCGCAAGAATATTCCCGATCGCGCCGGGAGAGCGAAAGAAGGTGGTAGTGCGCTTTCAGATGGTCGCTGAGCGTGAAGGCGATGCGTTGCGCATCGACTACTTCAGAGGAAAAGGGGTACGTGACGCGGAACCTCGTCTCGCCCGAGCGGGCCGGTCCGATGACGACTTCGATACCGATGCAGCGTCCCGGGGATCGTTTGCCCTGACCTATCCTTCGTTGAATATATATGGGAGCCCATACTCTCCGACGCATTCGCTCGACGTCAGATCTCGTGGTGCGCGTCGAGAGGTAGGCGTGCGCGGGAATGCTGCCGCGATCACGCTGCTCCTGCCGGTGCGGCGAAGCTCGGAGCCGTCGATATCGGTACTCGCTCACGCACCGCGGGGTGAGGATGGATTTGCACTGATTACGGTCACCCCGCCGTTGACGGCGTCGCGTATCACCGCTCGGGACGTAACTCTCGTGCTCGACGTATCGGGGTCGATGGCGGGAGTAAAAATCCGGCAGGCGCGGGCAGCGGGCAAACAGGTGCTGGCAACGTTGAGTCCGTCGGACAGGTTCAAGCTCATCGATTTCTCGACCGATGTGCGGAGCTTCCGCGATGACTTCGTGCGTGCAACCGCGGAGAATCTCCGTCAGGCCTCGCAATATCTGGAAGCACTCGATGCATCGGGATCGACCAACATCTCCGGCGCACTCGATGAAGCACTCCAAGGCAACTCGGCCACGGGAAGGCTGGGCCTCGTGCTGTTCGTGACCGATGGAGAGCCGACCGTAGGTGAACGCGACCCCGAGACGATTGCCGCGCGTGTCGCTCGTCGCCGAGGGGATCGGCGAATCTTTTCCTTTGGGGTCGGTGCTGATCTGAACGTGGCGCTGGTCGAGCGGCTCGCGGTTGAAGGACGGGGCACGGCGCATTTCGTCCGACCCGAAGAGTCGGTTGAGCGAGCTGTATCGATAGTCGCCAGCCGGCTCACGAGCCCGGTCGTGACCGATGTTCGAGTCAGCGCGGATGGTGTACGACTGATCAAGCGCCATCCGTCGGAGGCAGCGGATATTTTCACCGGGCAGGACTATGTGCTGCTCGCGAGGTACGATGGCAGCGGTACGGCGCAGGTCAGGTTCGATGGGCAAAGTGCCGCCGGTCCCGTCTCGTGGACAACGCGAGCGGTGTTTCCTGCGTCCTCGCGGGAGAACTCGTTCATCGCCCGACTGTGGGCGACCCAGCGCGTAGGCTACCTGAGCGCGCAAAAACGGAAAGGCGGAGGAACGAGTGAGCTCGACGATGAGATACGTGAGCTGGGTGAGCGTTACGCGATTCCAACCGAGTTTACGTCCTACTTGGTTCTCGAGCCGGGGATGCGTCTGAACGACGTCGCAGCGACCGGAGTATCGGCCAGAGCAGCGAACAGCGTGATCCGCACGGAGAGCAGAGCGGTGGCTCCTCAGGCTGCAGCTCCCTTTGACATGAAACGATCGTTCGAAGCAGCGCGCGACGCCGCGCTCCAGCGATCCGCGAAAAGTCTTGCTGAAACCGACGAAGTGGAGTTGAGTAAATCGGCAGGTATGAAACGGATAGGGGAACGTTCATTCACCCTTCGCAGTGGAACCTGGGTGGATTCGCGACGTACCGACTCCATGCGGGTAGTAAAGGTCCGACCGTTCTCCGAGGCCTACTTCAAGCTGCTCGATCTCATTCCCGATCTCCGCGAGCCATTTGCACTTGGCGACAAGGTGCTTGTCGCCGGTAAGCTGGTCGCCATCGAAGTGACAGCCGAAGGTGCTGAGACGCTCAGCGGTTCGGACCTGTCCTTGATACAATCGCGCTGGTAGGCAATTGAGCGACGTCGACCGGCTGTTTCGAACCTATAACGCCGCACTGGTGAGATACCTCACACGGCGGCTCGGCGATCGCGACTGGGCGGAAGAAGTAGCGCAGGAGACTTTCGTTCGCGCACTGCGCCAGGAGACAATACTGAATGAGCGCGCATGGTTGTTTACGGTGGCGACAAATCTGGTGAGAGATGAGGCGCGGAAGGACGCGCGCCGGCGGCGCCATCTGTCACTGCTCGCCGAACAGGAGCGCGAAACGTCGTTCGAGCCGGAGACATCATCGCTCGAGCGGGCACAGGAAGCGGCTCTCGCTCGAAAGGCAGTCGACGCCCTCGCCGAACGCGACCGGCTCGCGCTGCTGATGAGGGAAGAGGGCCTGGATTACTCGGAGATCGCGGAAGCGCTCGAGCTGTCGCCGGGGTCAGTCGGAACGACGCTGTCGCGAGCACGCCGCCGGCTGGTGGAAAGTTACGAGTCGCTCCAGCGGGAGCGCGATGACCGGGAGAAGCATGCAGCATCCTGAAGAGGGAATGATTCACGCGTTGCTCGATGGGGAGCTGGACGCGGAGACGGCTGGAGAGATCGAGCGGCATGCCGCACAATGTGCGGAGTGTGCGGCGGCGATCGCGGAAGCGAGGGGCCTGGTCGCGGCATCGTCGCGGATACTCACAGCTCTGGACGATGTTCCGGCCGGTGTGATTCCCAAGCCGGCGGTGAAACGCCCATGGTATTCCCGTCACGATGTTCGCGCCGCTGCAGCGTTTCTTCTGGTTGCCGGTGCCTCGTTGATGCTGACGCGGGATTGGAATGGAACGTCGTCGCCGACAAAGGTCTCAAGAGCAGTCAGTGAGAGCGACGCAACGATGGCGCCTGCGGAAACGAGCATGATTACAACGACATTGGCGGCGGTTGCCGCTGATTCGTTCTCTGCTGCCGGGTCAGAACAGAACGCGTCCGCGCGGATGCGTGCTGCCACGGGGATTTCACAGGGGCCGGCTCCGCAGTCCGCTGCTCCGGTACAAAGTTCCGAGGTGAGACGACGGAGCAACCCATCCGTGGAAGTAGATATCGCGGCGAAGAGTGCGCCAAAAGACGAATCAAATGCCGACGCCCGTGCTGGTGCTCGAGTGGCAGAGCGAAAGGAATCCCCACGCGAGCAGGAGGTTTCAACCCGGTCGCAGGGCGCTGGTCAATCAGACGGCTCCAGGGCCTTTGCCATTGAGCGAGATGCGTCTCAACGAGCGGCAGCGACCACGGCACCCTCGAATTATGCAGACGTCGCCAAAAGAGCCGAACCTGCGCCGGCCGCCGCAAGTCCGCCGGCCTCTACAGCCCCGCCGGCTGCCAACCGGGGGCGGTCTGTGGGGGCGGCAATATTCAACGACGCTCTCATCCTCAAGGGCGTGGCGACATTAGACGAAGCCCGCAAAGATGCGCCGCTAAGATTGATTCGAGCGGACAGCAGCGATCTTTCGAGAAGAACCAGTGTTTACCAGGTTTCACCCGGTGTGCAGGTAACACTGATCGAGCTTCAACCGGTGGCAGCGTTTCGTACGAGGGAAAACAGCCTCGAGGCGCAGCGTGAAGTTGCTGGTATCGGAGCGAAAAAGGCCGCCACACAACCATTGGCACCTCCCACGTTGCTGCCGGAATCGACCGTATCGACTCCAACACTCCTGCGCTCAGCGCGAATCAACACCCTGTCGTGGAGCGATCCTGTTACCGGCAAGCGATACATGCTTTCCGGACACCTCCCGATCACGCAGCTGGAGGCACTCAAGCCGAGAGTCGTCCCTCAGAGCCGCTAAACAAACATCTAGCACGCCAAACGACCGCCCTGCACTTTCAGGGGCGATCGTCGTGGTGCGAGACAACCTAATTCCGCGATAGCGGAGGAAGCATGAAGAGATCCATGGTCCTTGCCGTCCTGCTGTTTGCGCCGGTACTCGGCGCGCAGTCGGACCTGCCAATTCACAGCCGCAAGCTGGCCAACGGTCTCGAGGTCATCGTTATCGAGAACCATGCAGTTCCACTGGTGACCGTCGAAATCGACGTGAAGAACGGTGCATATACGGAGACTCCCGAATACGACGGGCTGTCGCATCTCTACGAGCACATGTTCTTCAAGGCAAACCGGACGATTCAGTCGCAGGAGATGTATCTCCGGCGGACCAATCAGCTTGGCGCAGTCTGGAACGGCACAACGAGTGAAGAGCGCGTGAACTACTACGTGACTGTCGGCGTAGACAGCCTGTTGCCCGCGCTGCAGTTCATGGAGGACGCAATACGATACCCCCTCTTCAACCAGGACGAACTGGTGAGAGAGCGTCCTGTTGTTCTAGGTGAGTTCGACAGGAACGAGGCGAATCCGTTCTTTCATCTCTTTCGCGGCGTCGACACGCTGCTGTGGACTCCCGGCTACTACTCGCGAAAGAACGTGATCGGCAGCCGTAATATCATCATCACGGCCACACAGGCCAAGATGAACACAATCAAGGACCGTTACTACGTTCCCAACAACAGCGCGCTGATTCTCGCCGGCGACATAACCCCCGAGCGCGGCTTCCAGCTGGCAGAGCAGATTTTCGGTGACTGGCCAAAGGGGGCTGATCCATTCGCTACACCCGTACCCAACCCCCCTGCACTTGCTGCCAGCAGGAGGGTGATAGTGGAGCGTCCCGTGCAGGGCGCCACGTTTTACATCACGTGGCACGGCCCGAGCGTCACCGCTGATCCGGCCGCAACATACGCGGCAGACGTTCTCGCAACGGTAGTGGGGAATCCCACGAGCAAGTTCTACAGGCGTCTGGTCGAAAGCGGGCTCACCTACGGCGCGAGCCTCAGCTATTACACCCTAAGGCACACGGGCCCGATTTCAGTGTTCGCCCAGCTTGCCGCCGACAAGATTCCGGAAGCGCAGCGCGCGATCATGGAAGAGGTGGGAAAGCTGACCGACGAGAACTACATCACGCAGGAAGAGCTCGCTGCAGCGCAACGACAGCTCGGAATCCAGGCTCTCTATCAGCGCGAGCAGGCGTCGGAATACGCTCACACTGTCGGCTTCTGGTGGGCAGTAGCAGGACTGGACTACTACCGGAGCTACGTGCCCAACATGCAGCGTGTAACACGCGCTGACATCGCGAAGTATGCGCGTGCCTACATCGCCGGCAAGCCGCATGTCACGGGCCTGCTGATAAGTCCAGAGGAGCGCGCACGATTGAAGCTGACTCCTGAATCACTGCTGCTCACGGGGGCTGCACAATGAAAAGACTACTGATAGTAGCGTTGCCCGTTGTTGTCTGTGTGGGGGCGGCTGGAGCTCAGAGCGCACCGGTAGTCTCGAAGTTCGAGGTGGCAGGCATTCCGGTGATCTTCAAGCCGATACGCGCGAACGATGTCGTTGCTGCCCGTCTCTATATTCGCGGTGGAAGTGCGAACCTCACAGCCAACAACGCCGGCATCGAGAGCCTGATGCTCAGCTCGGTGACAGAAGGCACCGCGAAATACAAGAAAGACGCATTCACCGCTCTGGCCACATCGACTGGCACGGCAATCGGCGCTGATGTGAACGTCGATTACTCAGTGTTGACGCTGCAGGCGGTGAGGCAGCACTGGACCGAGGCATGGGATCTGTTCACCGAAGCAGCGCTGAGGCCGACGTTTCCCGCCGCCGAGCTGGAGATCGTGCGCGGACAGCTGGTGAATGCGGCAAAGCGACGCACTGACGATCCCGACACCCATCTGAACCTTCTTGCCGACAGTCTGCTCTACGCGGGACACGCCTACTCTATGCTGCCAGCCGGAACCGCGGCCTCCCTCGGCGGGATCACACGAGATGCGCTTGCAACGTGGCATCGCGAGCGAATGGCGAAGGAGAATCTCTTGATCGTCGTCGTGGGTAACGTAAGCCGCGCCGATCTCGAAGCAGGCATCCGTACCGCGTTCGGAAGTCTGCCCGCGAAAGGCCGCTCTGCCGGACGGCTCGCCGCGCTCGGAGAAATCACCCCGGACCTCCTGGTGGTGAAGAGAGATTTGCCGACGAACTACATCACCGGATTCTTTGGCGCCCCGTCACTCAGTGACCGGGACTACGTTGCATTCCGCGTCGCCACTGACGTTCTGGGAAACCGGCTGTTCGAGGAAGTGCGCACCAAGCGCAACATGACC
>JALYOO010000352.1 GCA_030856845.1 Gemmatimonadota bacterium | reverse complement strand
ATTCAGTGGCTGGTCGGTCCGGTGGAGAGCGTCATGGCCAAGACGGCGACGCTGGCCCGCCGCATCGAGACCGAAGACTCCGGAATCGCGATCCTGCGGTTTCGCTCGGGGGCGCTGGGCACGATCGAAGTAACCATGCTCACTTATCCGAAGAACATGGAAGGATCCATCACGCTTCTCGGAGAAAAGGGCACTGTCAAGATCGGCGGGACCGCCGTCAACAAAGTCGAGCACTGGGAGTTCGCCGACAGCGACCCGGACGATGAGCTCGTTAACGCGCTCGACAGCAACCCCCCCAACGTCTACGGCTTCGGGCACGAAGGCTACTACCGGAACGTGCTGTCCGTGCTGCGAGGAGACGCCAAACCCGACACCGAT
The DNA here is from genome assembly GCA_030856845.1 of Gemmatimonadota bacterium. Taxonomy (GTDB): domain Bacteria; phylum Gemmatimonadota; class Gemmatimonadetes; order Gemmatimonadales; family Gemmatimonadaceae; genus UBA4720. The sequence goes on along the minus strand of JALYOO010000352.1, from coordinate 3,101 downwards.
GGCCGGGCGGGCAGAAAATCGCTGGAGCTGGTTCTCGGTATCTACGAATCAGCGAAAACGGGCAGGGAAGTCCCGCTCCCGTTGAAGGTGTGAACCTGACATCTTTACAGGCTATGCGCTCTTACGAAAAATGGCCGTTCCTCTCCTAGATCTGCGCGCTCAGCACGCCGTTATCCGCGACGACGTCATCGGCGCGATGATGGCGGTGGTGGACGACCAGGCGTTCATCCTCGGGTCGCCGGTGGAGCGCCTGGAAAACGCTGTCGCCGAGCTGTCTGGTACGCGGCACGCGATCGGCTGTGCCAACGGAACCGACGCGCTCCTCCTGTCGCTTCGCGCACTTGGCGTGGGCGCAGGCGATGAAGTCATCACGACACCGTTCACTTTCTTCGCGACGGCCGGGGCGATTCACAACGTCGGCGCCCGACCGGTATTCGCCGACATCGATCCCGACAACTTCAATCTCTCTCCCCAGGCAGCCGTAGCCGCCGTGACTGGGCGCACCCGGGCCGTCATTCCCGTGGATCTGTTTGGCCAGCTCGCTCCTGTAGACGCGATTGCGGCGGCCCTTCCGGAAATCCCGCTGATCGAGGATGCCGCGCAATCGATCGGCGCGACGCGCTGCATCGGCGAACGGACGGTTCGCGCGGGAGAGGTGGCAACGATCGGAACGTTCAGCTTCTTTCCGTCGAAGAACCTCGGCGGATATGGCGATGGCGGAATGATGGTGACACAGGACGACGAGCTGGCAACGCGATTGCGCCGTCTTCGCGTTCATGGCGGAATGAAGACGTACTTCCACGAAGAGGTGGGCTACAACAGCCGCCTCGACGCGCTTCAGGCCGCAGTGCTGCACGCCAAGCTGCCCTATCTCGAATCGTGGAGCGCAGCAAGGCGGGCCCACGCGGAATACTACGACGCGGCCTTTGCGGATCTGTCCGAGATTCGAACTCCACCGATCGATCCGGCGAACGTCTCCATCTACAACCAGTACACACTTCGCGGGGAGCGCCGCGATCAGCTTCAGGCGTATCTGAAAGAGAAGGGAATCGGCAACTCGGTCTACTACCCCCTGCCGCTTCACCTCCAGCCCTGCTTTGCCTACCTCGGATATTCGGCGGGAGATTTCCCCGAAAGTGAGCGAGCTGCCGCGGAGGTCATATCGCTTCCTGTGTATCCCGAGTTGAGGCGCGGGCAGCTGGATGAAGTGATCGATTCGGTGCGGGGGTTCTATGGAAGTTGATGCAGGGACGCCTTCGATGAAGAGCCAGCTGCTCGCCAAACTTGAGAACAGGTCGGCCCGGATCGGCGTCGTCGGCCTCGGCTATGTCGGGCTCCCACTCTCCCTCGAGTTTGCGCGTGCAGGATTCCATGTCATCGGCTACGACGTCAGCGATCGTGTAGTCAACCGCTTGATGTCGGGATCATCCCACATACAGGACGTACCCGACGAGGACGTTGCGGAGCAGGTGACGGCCGGCCGGTTCGAAGCGACGTCACAGGAAGCAAGGCTTCAGGAGCTCGACGCGATCTTGATTGCGGTACCGACGCCGCTCGCGAAAACACGCGATCCCGACATGACATACGTGATCGCGGCCGCGGATGCCATTGCCCGAAATTGCCATCCGGGCCTGCTGATCGTTCTCGAGAGCACGACCTACCCCGGGACTACCCGTGAGCTGATGCAACCCAAGCTCGAAGCGGCGGGACTCACAGTTGGCGAGGACGTCTTCCTTGCGTTCAGCCCCGAGCGAGTCGATCCCGGCAATCCCGTCTGGAACACGAAGAACACTCCGAAGGTCGTTGGTGGCATCACTCCGACCTGCACCGAAGTTGCGACTGCGCTCTATGCGTCATGCCTCGAACAAATCGTCCCGGTGTCGAGCACGGAGACGGCGGAGCTCGTGAAACTCCTGGAGAACACATTCCGCTCAGTCAATATCGGTCTCGTGAATGAAATGCAGATCGTGTGCGACAAGCTGGGAGTCAATGTCTGGGAAGTCATCGACGCCGCAGCCACCAAGCCATTCGGGTTCATGAAGTTCACGCCGGGTCCAGGAATCGGCGGACATTGTATCCCGCTCGATCCGCACTATCTCGCGTGGAAGATGCGCACGCTCAACTACAAGACGCGCTTCATCGATCTGGCGAGCGAGATCAACAGCGAGATGCCGGCGCTGGTCGTCGAGCGCGTCGCCCATTCGCTGAACATGCGCCGCAAGCCGGTGAACGGCAGTCGCGTGCTCGTGATCGGTGTCGCCTACAAGAAAGACATCGACGACATGCGCGAGAGCCCCGCGCTCGACGTGATACGACTGCTGGAAGAGCAGGGCGCGGACGTGTTCTATCACGATCCCTTCGTTCGGTCCTTCGTTGACGATGGACACGAGAGGAGCAGCGTGGAGCTCACCGATGACGAGCTCCGCGGTGCGGACGCCGCTGTGATCATCACCGATCACTCGGGGGTTGACTATCAGCGCATTGTGGACCTCGCTGCCACAGTTGTCGATACAAGAAACGCGACGGCCGGACTGAGCCGCCGGGAGATGGTTACCGCGCCCGGTACGGCGCGGCCCGGATTCGCGATCGCCTAAACCACACACAATGAATATTTCTGTAATTGGCACCGGCTATGTCGGGCTCGTCGTAGGGGCGTGCCTGGCCGAAACAGGCAACGACGTAATCTGCGCGGACCTTGTCGAGTCAAAGATCGAAGGCTTGAAGCGGAACGTCCTCCCGATCTACGAGCCAGGCCTCGAAAGCCTCGTCGAGCGAAACCAGCAGGACGGCCGGCTCGTTTTCACGACTGACATTCCGTCAGCCATCGCATCAGCTGATGTGCTCTTTGTCGCCGTTGGCACGCCTCCTGACGAAGACGGCTCGGCGGACCTGCAGCATGTGCTAGCCGTCGCGCGGCAGGTCGGACAGCACATGTCACGAGAAATGGTGATCGTCACGAAGTCGACTGTTCCTGTGGGAACCGCGGGCAAGGTCGCCGCCGAAATCGGCAAGGGTGCCGGATTTCCCTTTCACATGTGCAGCAACCCCGAGTTTCTTAAGGAAGGGGCTGCCGTCGACGACTTCATGAAGCCCGACAGGGT
>JALYOO010000346.1 GCA_030856845.1 Gemmatimonadota bacterium | reverse complement strand
GTCCAGGACCGAATCGTTGGCGCGCTCCCTTAGATAACCGCCGGGCGCCAAACTTCGCAACCGTATTTTGTGGGATACTGAGCCGATCAAAAACATTTGTGACGGCTGATCGCTGATCTCGGCTTCGATGCCAGCGAAGAACAACATCTCACCATACCTGAGGGGCGGCGACCGGCCTCAGAACGAAAACATCACCCCTGCTTCAGGAGCGAGGTTCGTGGCGTTCGTCGTCAGCCCGAACCCGTTGTTGACCTTGAGCACGGCCCGCGGCAGAAACCGCCACTGGACCTCCGCGATCAGCGCAACTTCGTCGACCTGATTTCCCTCGATCAGCGTCATAACGCGCCACGCCGGCGAAAGTGCTTCACGACGAAATCGCCAGCGAATCTGCGCCTCCAAGTCGCCGAGCCCTGATTCCTTCACCACCGGCGGCACGCCCGACATGTCGTCCGCTGATTTCTCGAGCCGGCGGAGATCACTGCTGCCTCCAGCTCGAGCGCGAGATTCTGCGTTACACCATAGCCCAGGAATAGCAGGCCCTCTGACGCCTTGTACTTTCCGCGGCAGTCCTGCCCGCCGACATACCCCAGCTCGTTCGGCTTGTACTCGAGGTCGGGGTCGTAGTACCACTCGAAGAACGGATACACGAGCAGCTCGCCCTTCTTCGCGTACGTCCCGAACTGCGACATCGCCACTCCGGTTCCGCGATCGCGGAGGTGCACGGGAAGCTCCTGGGCTGCGGCCGGAGCCGAACCGATGGCAGCAGTGAACAATGCCGCGAACGATATGCTGCGGGATACGCGCAAACTGCCTCCTCTGTTGTAACCGTGAAGCGGCTACCGAGGGAGCAGACGAGCCCGGCTGTTTGTGACAGACTTTACGGGTGATCGCGGATAAGGCGGATGGGAACGGATCAGGGACTCTAGGGACCGAGAGGGAAAGGGCGCCCCGGCAATTTGCCGGAGCGCCCTCCCTAGACATCGAGCTGTGGCGAGTGTGATCGCACCAGGCCAGCCCCTGTACAAAGTCGCCTTGTATGCTCTGCGTCTCTGCGACCTCTTGAGTCGGGCGAAGCCGCTCTGCGCCCTCTTTCGGTTACGGCAGGCCCCTCGCCGGATCGTTCTTGATGAATCCCTGAACGATCGTGATCACTTCGGCCTTTGTCAGCGCCTCGTCGAACGCCTGCGTCGCCGCAACTGCACGAGCCGATGCGTCGCCGATCACATCCAGGTTCGGAAGCGTCGCCGCATCGATCGTCGCTGCGGCCGTCCCGTCGAACACCACGTGGCTCGTGTTGCTCTCCGCCGTTCCACCACCGTAGATCAGGTTCAGCGCCGCCACTACTTCGGCGGGTGGATTAGTGATGTTGCCTGCACCCGCCGCGGCGATTCCGCCGCCGCGAATGTACCCGCTCTGGCGAAGTGTCACATCACCTGCATTTCGCGAGCGGCGAATCCGCCGGATCTTCGACGCGTGGCGCGCCTCTACCGAGTGAATCCGCAGCGCAGCCTCGAGCGCTACATCGGCGTTGTTGTTACCGGAAATGAGAAACCGCCCGGCCTGCCCCTTGTACGCGCGCACGCCCGTGTCCTCGAACGCCTGAGTCGCGAGGAGCAGGAAGTCCAGCTCCGTCGTCGCGCGGGCGAAAGGACCTGTGCCCGATCCGTTGCCGCCGGTGAAATCGAAATCGGTGGCGGTGATGGTGGGCGCAGTTCCGCCGAACAATGGAATCGCTGTTGTCCGGAGGAAGTCAACGTGCTGCTGCTCGTGCTTCTGGATCTGCATGAGGGTTTCGCGAACCGGCGCTGGAACGAGTGCGCGCACGGGTGCAAACGCAGTGTTCTGGGCAGCGACGAGGCTTGTGCCGAGCACTGCTTTGTAAAACTCGTTCTCGAGATGCTCGAGAATGAGGGCGAACTGTAGCGCGTCGAGAATGTCCGACGGCGCCTGCGCGAAAGCGTCCCTGCTGAGGGCCGCGAGCATCACCGGCACGGATCCCATGGCGAGTCCGGTGGCGACCATCGAGCTCACCGACGCTCCCTTTCTTATTGCGTCTCGTCTGGTCACGAGGCGATCCACGATTTCCGGATCGATCGCATCCAGGACTGGCTTTTCTAGGTTGTTCATCTGTTGAATCTCCTGGATGTCTATGGAGTGGCGGGGAAGAAGTCTGCTGTCGCGACGCCCTGATTGGCGGTGGGACCGTTCGATATCGGCGGTGTGGCGAACGTCCCTGCAACCAGCAGGTTCGTGGCGATCACCCGGTCGAGTACCGCTCCGGCTTCGAGCTTCACATCGAGGCCCATTCCGTTAATGACGTCGTCACCGGCGAACGCAGTGTTCGCATTGCCGGACGGCGGCGCGATATCGCGCAGAGCTGCGACATGTCGTGCTTCGACTGATACGAGCTTTCCGGCGAGCAGAAGATTGCGTGGATCCTGCAGATACTTTCCCGCGCCGTTCAGACCCGACACGCCGAGGTGCTCGAACAAACGCGCCGAAGCGAGAATGTTCGCCTTGCTCGACAGAATGGTGTTGAGCGTCGTCATGTTGATCGAACCGCGCAGATCGGGCAGTCGCTGCGCGCCCAGTGCAGCGCGGACGAACTCCCGGTGGATCACCTCGGCGTCGCGGATGTCGGTCAATACCTCGCGCTCATCAGCGTTGAAGAACGACGTGAAGTTTGCGCTCGCGACGACCGTGGTATAGAACGCGCCCTCGAGCTGCTCGAGTGCGTCCACCAATCGGAAAATTCCGACGTCGGTGCGGAGGTCGAAGCTCACGCCGGTGACGGGCGTTGGACCCGGTGTACCGGTACCGCCGCCGGGAATGGTGGGTTCGCCGCCATCGTTGCAGCTGGCGAACAATCCTGGTACGAGGGCGAGGGCTGCGCCGGCGCCGGCACCCCGCAGGAAGTTGCGCCGCGTTCGCGGCCGGGTGAGAAGCACGTCGCCGTCACCCGTATTTTGTGTCTGACTGTCGATATCGGGCATTACTTTCTCCAATCCGCTAGCCGGTGT
>JALYOO010000309.1 GCA_030856845.1 Gemmatimonadota bacterium | reverse complement strand
CACGGCTGCACAAGGTGTTCGGAGTACCCCGCGAGCCCGGTTTGAGCGATCTCGTGCTGGGATACAAGGACGAGGACGCGGTGACGCGTCCGACGTCCGTGCCGGGGCTCTATGTCATTGCATCGGGTCAGCTGCCGCCGAACCCCGCCGAGCTTCTCGGAGGTGAAGGGATGCGGCGTACCCTCAATTCGCTGATGGAGGGTTACGACCTGGTGGTCGTAGATACTCCGCCGCTTCTCGCGGCGTCCGACGCCGCCATCCTTGCGACGCTGGTGGATGGCGTGGTTATCGTACTTCGCGCTGGACAAACCGAAAGCTCGGCGGCGGTTCAATCGATGCAACAGCTCAATGCGGTGGGCGCTCGAGTCGTTGGTGCGGTATTGAATGATCCCGATATGCAGGTGCCGCGTTACGGGGCGTACTATCGCTACGAGTACTCTTCCGCCGAGTCCTGACAGCCCAGCCCTGAAATTGAGCGGCGCCGCGATGGGCGCCGCTACCTCAGCGAATCCGCCAGGGCGCCTGCGATCCGATTGCGGACCTTGACCGCCGCGACGTTCCTTCCCGTTTGACGGAAGACGGGTGCTCGGTCTCCGCCGACCTCGAGACGAGCCACTGCTCGAGCGCGGGAGCCAGCAGGTTGGCAGCGCGCTCAGCGCCGTAAGGCCGAACGTCATGGTCAGCACTGCACCAGATGGCCAGTGTGTACGGCGGCTCGGTGGAGCTGCTGAGCCCCGCTCGCAGCGGGTACTCGAGCTTCCACGCCCACTCGTGCAGCGCAGCGTCTCGTTCCGCCGGTTCGGGAGCGCCCTCTCCGATCAACTCAATCCGCAGGAACCCGAGACGAGGGGCCGTCGCAGCAAGAATGGACGCCGTTTCATCGAAGCCCTTGGCATTCCTGATACGGTCCATCACGTCGAGCGTGAGAATCTGATCGCTGATAATACGCCGCGCGCGCGATGGGGCCGACAGCAGCACTTCGCCGGCAACGAGGAACTCGTGATACGAAAGGAGATTCGTGCCGTAGATCACGAGGACGCTGAAACCCACCAGGCCGAATATGGCGATGGACGCCGCTACGAACGGAGCGGTCAGTCCGAGCACGAGACCGAACGTGGCCATCGCGCCTGCGAGAAACCAGAGAACCACCGCGGTTCGGCTCTGCGACAGCCCGAGCGCGAGCAATCTGTGGTGGATGTGCCGTGCATCAGCTCCGGAAAGTGGAACATCGCGAAGCCAGCGCCTCAGAACCGCGAGGGAAGTGTCGAGGATAGGAACGAACAGGGCGAGCAGAGGCACCACGAGAAGAATCGACCCACCGGGACTCTGCGCACCTCGCACCGACAACACCGCCAGCAGAAACCCGACGCTAAGGCTTCCCGCATCGCCGAGGAAAACCCGCGCTCGCGGAAAGTTGTAGCGAAGAAATCCGAAGAGCGCCCCACCCAGCGCCACGATCGGGACGAGAACAATCCCATTCCCCAGGACAAGCGCGGCGATCATCGTGGCTGCACACGCGACGATGGCAATTCCCGCGGCCAGACCGTTCAGTCCGTCGATGAAGTTGAATGCATTGGTCACTCCGACTATCCACAGGAGGAGCAGCGGCAGACCGAGCAGTCCGATGTTGACGCCGACCCCATAACCGAGCGTGATGCTGTTCAACTCCGCGCCGAAGTAATACGCGACAAGTGCAGCCAGTATTTGCGATAGAAACTTCGCCGTCGGCTTGAGCCCCCTCACATCGTCGATCAGGCCTACGATAAAGAGGAGCGCGGAACCGAGAAGTGCTCCGAGGAGGAACCCGCCATCCGGCGACACCGTGCCGTCGACGCCGAAGAAAACCCTGCCCGTCGCCACGAACACCGCTGTCGAAGCGAGTGCAAACGCGAGGTAGACAGCGACCCCGCCAAGGCGCGGCACAGGCAGGGCGTGCAGACGGCGTGCGCCGTCCGGGGCGTCGAAAAGGCTGAGCTTCGCTGCACTGCGAATGACCAGCGGAGTGATGATGAGGCTGGCGGCAACGGCGAGCGCGAATGCGGCCGAGAGCCAGATGAGAAGCATCAATGAAGTGGGGAGCATCGGGGTTCCAAGATAGGCCGCTTCGGTATCGTATGCCAACCGAAATCACACACGGAAGGCAACGAATGCGTAAAGGCCCGTGATACATGGGACCTCTTACATTGATACCAGACAATCAGCGGCCGCGAATCGACGCTCCGGCCCGGCGCAGCCTGCCGGCCATCGCGTCGTCGACCCTCGCAAGCAGGACGATCTCGCCATCCAGATGCTTCTGTTCCAGGACCTCTGTCTCGCGATGGATTTCTGCTAGGATCCTGCCATCGGTCATCGGTAGCCGTATCTCCGTCACCGGGCGGCGGCTCCTCGCATGTGCCAGCAACGATCGCCGCAGCGGCTCCAGACCACCGCTCGACGCAGCGGATACGAACACGGAATCCGGTATGACGTTCGCTACCCGGGTTTCCAGCGAGACGAGATCCTCCGACGCGATCCTGTCGATCTTGTTGAAGATGTGCAGCACAGGTTTGCCCCCTGCCCCGATCTCAGCCAGCACCTGGTCGACAATCGCGCGCTGCTCCTCCCACGATCCGTGACTGACATCGATCACATGCAGCAGCAGATCCGCCTCGGCAACCTCTTCGAGCGTCGCGCGGAACGACGCAATGAGGTTATGGGGAAGCTTCCTGATGAATCCAACGGTGTCGGTCAGCAGTACCGAGGTGTTTTCCGCAAGGTGAATCTCGCGAGTGAGCGGATCCAGCGTCGCGAAAAGTCTGTCCTCCACAAAGACCTGACTGCCGGAAAGAGAGCGAAGAATTGAAGACTTGCCGGCGTTGGTGTAACCCACCAATGACGCACGGAACTGACTTCTGCGGGTGGTCCGCTGAACTTCCCGCGCTTTCTGTACATCCGCGAGGCGCTGCTTCAACAATCTGATGCGATTGTTGATGAGCCGGCGATCGGTCTCGAGCTGCGTCTCGCCCGGACCCCGCACGCCGATGCCGCCACGAAATTTTTC
>JALYOO010000300.1 GCA_030856845.1 Gemmatimonadota bacterium | reverse complement strand
CGGGGAAGAAGAGCGCTCGCGGGGCGTCACGAAACAATCGGATTGCCGTCATCCCGCAACTCTGTAGCCCGTCATCGTCGGGGCTGGCATTCAACGCTTCGGAAAAGTCGGCGGGGGAGACGGTCGCTACAAACTTTCGACCATCATGGCCCAGTGCTTCGTCATGGTTGCCAGTAACGACTGAGATCCGGGCTGGATTGGCAGTAACGAGCTCGAACACGCGGAGCACGACCTCGACAGGAAATCCGTAATCGTCGAACAGATCTCCCAGGAAAACTATGTTCGGCGGAGGGCGATCGGGCGGTGTATCCCGGGCGATGAGAGCAAGCGCTGCTTCGAGCGCCAGAAGGTCGCCGTGAAGATCTCCGATGAACCAGAGCGGGTCAGTATCATCGATCTCACCGACCTTTATCGCGCGGTCCGAGCGGCTGGAGCGAAAGGAGTCGAACAGCAGCGAGGGCCACGCATCACTCGCCAGCAGAGCATCCATCGCTGCGAGTATCGGTTGCATCCGGCCGCGAATGCCGCCGGGATTCAGGCCGGCGTGAATGCCCTCCCAATCGAGGTCATGCACCTCCACCACTTCCGGAATTGGCGTCGGTGTGGTGACCTCTTCTGTTGCATCGCCCTGCACGCCGCTTTCGTCGAAGAAATCGGCGGCAGGACAGTCGTCAAATCGCACGCACTTTCAGCGGAAGCTTGACGATGCCCTTCGAGTGGCGCCCGACGGCGATCGTATCTCCGTCGCGCAATCGCGCCGCAGCAGTGAGTATCTGCCCGTTGAGCAGCGAGTCATTGGCAGTTTCGGCGAAGGGCGTGACGATCCATTGACCGTCGGGCCCGCGCTCTATCGCGAGCTGACGGGAATCCCAGAACTCGCCTTCCGCGCCGAATTGTCGCGCCAGCGTCTTTCCGATTTCGGTGCGAACACCGATCTGAATAGACTTTCCATCTGTGGCGACGAGCTGTATGCGCTCCGTGGCAAGCGCTCCTTTCTCGAGTAGCGGAGCTGTGGCGGGGGAAGTTCCGCTCGCCGTTGCACCCACGGGCGCTCCTCCGCCGCTGCCGGTCTTCGCAGCCGCCGCGGGCTTCACTGCGGCGACCTTGCGTCCTGAACCTGCCGGCCCGGATGCGGTTCCCTTCGGGGCGCGCCCGCTGAGTGCCGCTCGCAGCTCCGCTGCCGTCGGACGCTTCGAGGCGTCGGGCGAAAGGCAACGATAGATCGCTGCGCTGACGTCGGCATTTTTCGCCGGCGCCGGCATCAGGCCCGCCAGGGCAGGGGGCTTGATCGCATAGGCTCTTACCAGCTGCGCATATTCCGCCTGATCGTCGCGCCAGTATGGATGTGTGCCAACGAGCAGCTCGTGAAGAATCAGTCCCGCCGTGAAAATGTCGGACGGAAGCGCGGGAATGCCACCGCGCGTGATGTGTTCCGGCGAACGGTAGTTGTCCGATCCGATATAGCCCTGATATCCGTGCCACGGTGCCCGCTTGTCCGCCAGAACCGAGAAGTCGGTATCGATCAGCTTCAGCTGGTATCCCGAGCCCAGCGTCGGATCCTTGATGAGGTATGCGTTCGGCGGCTTGAGGTCGGCGTGTACGATCTTCGACTCGTGCAGCGCTGCAATCCCTGCCATCAACACTTTCGACCACGTGACATGCCGCGCCCACACCGCAGGATCGCGAATGGGCGCCGCCTTCGTGCGGCGATGTTGTTCGCGCTCTTCATCGAGCATCTGCTGAAGGTCACCGCCGTGTTCGATGAACTCGTACGCCTGGAAATAGCACGGGCCGCCCCAGCGCTCTTCGAAGGCGTCAACCATTCGCACCGCGTAATGCGATCCTTTGCCCTCGCGCACGCGCCGTGAAAGCTCACGCTGATATTCGACGTAGTCATTGTACCATATGACTGTCGGAGCCGGCGACTTGTACTGCTTGAGAAAAATCTTCTCGCCACCGGCGGACTGGGCGCCATACGAAATAGCCATCATGCCGGGCCCGAAAACTTTCGTGACCCGGTAACCGCGTATGCTGTCGCCAACTCTCAGCTTCTTTGCCATCGCCTGGGTGGGCCGTAATCCTCAAGCGACAGTCTAAAGAGCGACCGTCTCCGCCGATCGCGAAACGCTGGCAGCGAGCTGCTTCATCGTGGTTTTGAAGTTCGCCGGATCGGAAGTGAATTTGTCGAGCGCCTGCTGCGCGTTCAGGCCTTCGTACTCGATCACTTCCCATTCCGACTTGTCGATCTGGCTCAAGCGATCGTATCCCTCGAAGTTCGGGGCGAAAAGGCTGAGGATGATCCGGTTGGCCATCACCACATTGGCGACGTCCTGCATCGATCCACCTTTCGCCTCCTGGATGCTCATTGTCTCCTTGAACGAGGCATCGGTGAACACCACCACCACGCGGGCGGCATCGCTACGGTAACGCCACTTGTCCGGATCCTCGGACTGGGAGCCTTTGGGAAGTGCCTCCATCGTCGCGACCTTGTAGAGAGCATCGAGCAGCGACTCAGGTTCGTCTCCGCCGCCTTCTGCGCGGAGAGCTGCGAGCTGCGACTTGAGGGCAGCGGTGTCGCGCACGAATGGATTGTCCATGATCCACTCGATTCCCTCGGACTGTGCAGCCTCGATGTCGCGGTAACCCACCACCTTCCCGCGCCAGTCCTTCACGGGCGCAGCGTTGTTCGCGTCACCTGAGCTCAGGGAGTCGATGAACGCTTCGATGTTGCGGCGGAGAGCGTCGATGCAGGTGGACATGCTTCCCGAGATGTCGACGAGAAAGACCACGTCGGCGACCCCCTTTGTCTTCGCGCGCCCCTGAGGGGGTGGTGCGGCGGCCGCCGGCGCCGCTTCGCCAGCCGGCCCCGTGGTGCCGGCATCGGCGGGAGGGGTACCAGCTCCGTCCGCAGCGGTACCGGGCGTCGAAGGATCGGTTCCCGCCGAAGGATCGCTCACCGCCGCGTCGTCGGCGGATGCGGCGGAGACGTCGACGGCGGCCGCGGTCGCCGGGATATCAGATGCTGCGGAATCAGCCGAAGTCCCTGGGGTGTCTGGATTGTCGGTTGTATCCATCATTCGCTCCGATCAAGAATAGGTAGGGAGGCACGTACATGATCAATCGGCCCTAATGCACATCCTTTGCCGTTCGGTCACGGCCTTACTGCTCGAGCGAATACTCCACTGTAGATACCACCCGTACCGTCTTCACGATCTGGCTTGCCTCCGTGATTCCCTGCGCCTGATCACGGGGAAGAATCTCGAAAACTCCCTGGCTCGCGCGCCGGATCCCTCCCAACCCGCTCCGCGAATCCCGCGCGAACTGCTCGGCCCCTTCGCGTGCACGGGCGGTCGCTTCTGCGATCATCTGCGGCTTCAGCTTGTTCAGGCCTGTGAAGACGAAAGTCGGGCCTCCACTGCCATATTCTCCGCCCGAAGAGAGAACCACTCCCGCGCTCACCAGCTCAGCGACGCGCTGGCTCGCGGCGAGCACCAGATCGGGCCGTAGCGAGCGGACGACGACGGTTTGATGAATCACGAACCGGCTGGCCGAAGGCTGGCCCGAACCGTACTGGTTGGTGTTCGCATCCTGTACGGCGAAATCCTGCAGCTCCGACTGCAGTGTGTCGATCTGCTGCGCCGCCAGGAACTGTCGTGTTCGTGACAGACTGGTCTGCAGCTGAGAGTACGCTCGCGACAGGTCGTTGTCGGCGGCAACAATCCTGAGCGGCCAGATGGCGAGATCCGCTCGCGCCTCCCGCTCGGATATTCCCTTTACCGTAACGACGCGGTCAGCCGCCCGCACCCGCGCTATTCCATTTCCGGCGAGAAACCCGCCGATCACCATTCCAATCGAGATGATGAGCGCGGAAAGGTTCCACCGATCAAAGGACATATGGGATCCCATGTAATTTCGTGCAGGCAAACCGCTTTTCGGCCGTGGGGGTCACTGCGCGGAAACCATGTCGATCGAGAATACCAGCACGGCGTTGCCAGGAATCGGACCGCTGCCGAAGGCTCCATAGCCCTGCGACGGCGGGATGACCAGCTGCCGTTTACCTCCTACTCGCATGCCGGGCACACCCGCATCCCATCCGGCAATGACCTGCCCCACTCCGATACGAAAGGTGGCCGGCGGGCTCGAAGGCTGAACAGTGTCGAAAAGCGTGCCGTTGGCAAGCCATCCGCTGTAGCGCACCGAGATCTGCTGTCCCGATGTAACTACCGCTCCCGTCCCGATGACAAGGTCGCGCATGTACACGCCGCTCGCCGTTCGCGTCATCGCGGACAAGTCGACTCCAAGGGCTGGTGCGAAAGCGGTCGTCTCGACCGAGGCAGAGGCGATCGGCTCGGTTCCGGAAATGCTGCACCCCGCCGAGAAGAGGGCGGGCGCCGCCAGCAGTGAAATCAATATTCGGCGAGAGATTATTGTCATCGTTCAGTCGTGTGAGTTCGAGGTGTCCAATAAGGTATCACCCTGCGTGATGCACTTCACACCGGCGCCGGAATCGAGCGCAGTCTCTCGCGCGGCTGACCAGGGTAATTGATATCAGCAGCGAAGGCCACTCGCGCGTAGATAACAATGAGGCGCAGCAAAAGCCCGCGCGTTCGGTATACACCATGAATTCACAGACCTGCATGTGAGGAGCAACAGATGTCGAGAACCACATATGTAACTGTCACTGCAACAGCCGCGGCGCTTATTGGCGGGATTTGCCGCATGGCCGCGTGCAGAGGCTCCGCGGCTGGTGAACACTGCCGAGGCCACGCCGGCCAAGGCTGTCGCGAGCGAGCCAGCGCCAACTGTCGCGAACTCTGCCGCGAACGTCAGGCTTCGTGTTGCCACAACCGGAAACGAAGTGCGCTACCGCATCAGGGAGCAGCTTATGCGGCTTCCGCTGCCTAACGACGCGATCGGCGAGACAGGCGAGGTCACGGGCGGACTGGCCCTCTCCGACGACGGCCGGATCGTGGTTGCCGAATCGAAGTTCGTGGTGAACACCGCCTCGCTGACGAGCGACAGCGACCGGCGCGACGGTTACGTCAAGCGCCGGGTGCTCGAGGCAGAGCAATTCCCGACGGTCGAGTTCCTGCCGACCCAGGTTCGCGGCCTGCCGAAGCAGTTACCGTGCTCGGGAACGCACACCTTCGACATCAAAGGAAACCTCACCGTGAGAGGCATCACAAGGCCGACGACCTGGCGAGTGACGGCGACGCCAGGCGCCGCCGAAGTGAAGGGGAGCGCATCGACCTCGTTCACGTTCGCGGATTTCAACATTACCCAGCCGCGGGTGCCGGTTGTGTTGAGCGTCGCTGACACGATCAAACTGGAGCACGACTTCAACCTGTCGTACTCCAGGTGAGAATCTGCTAGCCAAATCGCGATGGCGATAACGGACGCGGCCTAGACCGCGTCCGAGAGGGACGTGAATGTGAAGTCCTTCACCCGAAGCGCGGGCATGATCTGGCCGGCCGACGTGCGTTCGGCACGGCCAATCTCCGCGATTTTGTTCAGCATGAAGAGGGGGCTCTCGTTCCAGCGAAAATTCTTCAGACTCCGCACGACCTTTCCGTTTTCTATCAGGAAGGTGCCGTCCCTCGTAAGCCCGGTGAGAAGAACGGTGCGCTGATCGAGCGAGCGGATGTAAAAGAAATGGGTGACGAGAATGCCGCGCGGGGTTTCCGCGATGAGCTGTTCGGTTGTCTTTATACCGCCGACCATCTTGATGCCGCCCGGAAAACCACCGCCGCCGAATCCACCGCCGGCACCACCTGTGGGCTGTGCTCCCTGCTTCTGCGCCCAGAACCTCGAGTAGGTGAGATTCTTCAGCACGCCATTTTCCACCCACACACGGCGCTGGAGCGGAAGGCCCTCTGCGTCGAAGGGCTGCGACAGAAGTTCTGCATCCCACGGATCCGAATACAGCGTCACGCGTGAATCAGCGATCTTCTCTCCCAGCCTCGTGCCGCCTCCACGCTTGGAGAACGGGCCGCGTCCTTCTTCCGCGCCGCGCGCGTTGAACGCGCCGCCGAGAAGCGGGATGAGGTCGGCGACCGCCTGCGGTTCGAGAACGACTGTGTACATGCCCGGCTCGATTGCCTGCGGGTTGCGAGATGCCACAGCCTTCTGAGCGGCTCGGGCCCCAAGTGCTGCGGCGTCCAGAGCGCCCCAGTCACGCGAGCCACCCGATGCCCAACCCGAGCCTGTCGCATCGGGCGTACGGACAGTGGTGGACAGACTCACATCGGTGGAACGGTGGAACGCGAACAGTCCCTTGTTGTTGACGATGGCGTTGACGCGCGCGTTGGCCTCGAGAAATCCGGCGACGAACACCTCGCCGGCGGGTTTGCCCACCGTTGCAGCACTCTGGAGCACTTTCGTCACCGCCGCGGCGCGCGCTTCGGGACCGAGATCGGCAGTTCGCTCGATGTAGCCATTGACTGGCCGATACGTCTGCGTTCCGAGCTCGGGCATGATCTCCGGGTCTTCAGGCGACAGCCGCGCCAGCCTTTCGGAAAGGTCCACTGTCCGCCTCATGGCGGCGTCATCGAGAATATTGGTGGAGCTGGACGCACGCCGCTTTCCGACGGTGCTGATGACAGTGACCGTGTTGTCGCTGACTTCTCCGGAAGTGGTGATCTCACCACCGGCGAATCGCGAATTGCCGCTCCAGTCGCTCGAGATTACGACGCGTGTCGAATCTGCCTTAACCATTCCAAGAACGCGATCGGCGAGCGATCGAGCGGTCTCCTGGGTCATCAGCGACCGCGCCGCGGCGGTCGGCTCTTCAAACAGCGAGCGCGGTCTCATGCCTGCCTTCCCGTATTGACGATGTTCACCTGCTTGAAGCGGGCGGGAACGCATCCGTGACTGACGGAGTTCGACTGTGGCGGCTCTCCCTTGCCATCGCCGAATGATCCGCCGAGCCAGTAGCTCCTGGGGCCGCCGATCATGTCCATCGAGTTCCAGAAGTCGGGCGTGCGACTCTGGTATGCGACATCCTTCAGCATTCCCGCGATCTTCCCGTTCCTGACCTCGTAGAACACCTGGCCTGAGAACTGAAAGTTGAAACGCTGGTGATCGATCGACCATGACCCGCGGTTCTTGACGATGATCCCGCGGTCGGTTGCCGCGACGATCTCGTCGAGTCCGATGTCGCGGTCGCCCGGCATGAGAGAGATATTGGGCATGCGCTGGAATTGCACACTCGACCATGAGTCGGCGAAAGAGCAGCCGTG
>JALYOO010000295.1 GCA_030856845.1 Gemmatimonadota bacterium | reverse complement strand
GCGTAGTGACGCTTGTCACTCTCGTACTCCACGTGGGCGGTGGCGATGGTGATGCCGCGCGCCTTTTCCTCGGGTGCCTTGTCGATCTGGTCGAAGGCCACCGTCTGGGCGAGGCCCTTCTTCGCCTGGATGGCCGTGATCGCCGCCGTCAACGTGGTCTTGCCATGATCGACGTGACCGATCGTGCCAACGTTCACGTGGGGCTTCGTGCGCTCGAACTTTGCTTTTCCCATTACCGGTAGTCCTCTGTGTCCTATTTGGTCGGTAGTCCTCTATGACTCTGTGCTCTCTGCGTCTCTAGCGCTCTCTGCGTCGCCGAGAGGCGCTCTGCGGCCTCGTCGAAGGCCCGCTAGGCCTTTACCTTATTCATGATCTCTTCGGCCTTCGACTTGGGGACTTCCTCATAATGACTGAATTCCATCGAATAGACCGCGCGGCCCTGTGACTGCGACCGCAGCTTCGTCGAATAGCCGAACATCTCCGACAGCGGTACACTCGACGCGATGACCTGCGCCTCTCCGCGCTGCGTCATGCCGCCGATCTTTCCGCGGCGCGCCGAGAGATCGCCGAGGATGTCGCCCATGTAGTCGTTGGGGCAGACCACTTCGACGTTCATGATCGGCTCGAGAATCACGGGGTTCGCCCGTTTGACGGCTTCCTTGATCGCCATCGAGCCGGCGATCTTGAACGCCATTTCGCTCGAATCGACATCATGGTATGAGCCATAGATGAGCTCCGCTTTGACGTCGACCATCGGATAGCCGGCGATTACGCCATTCTCCAGCGCTTCGCGCATTCCGTTCTCGGCGGGGCCGATGAACTCGCGCGGAATGCTGCCGCCGACGACCTTGTCCTCGAAGACGAAGCCTTCGCCGGCTTTCGCCGGCTCGATGTTGATGACGACGTGGCCGTACTGTCCCTTTCCGCCGGACTGGCGAACAAACTTTCCTTCCACCTTCTCCACCCGCTTCTTGATCGTTTCGCGATAAGCTACCTGCGGGCGGCCAATGTTGGCGTCGACCTTGAACTCGCGCTGCATGCGGTCGACGATGATCTCGAGGTGCAGCTCACCCATCCCGGAGATGATCGTCTGTGATGTTTCGGCATCGGTGTGCACGCGGAAGGTCGGATCTTCCTCTGACAGCTTCATCAGGGCGATCGCGAGCTTGTCCTGATCGGCCTTCGTCTTCGGCTCGATGGCGACGTCGATGACGGGGTTCGGAAACTTCATCGCCTCGAGGATGATCGGATGCGCGTCGTCGCACATCGTGTCGCCCGTGCGCGTGTCCTTGAGGCCGATGGCGGCCGCGATGTCGCCGGCGCGAACTTCCTCGATCTCCTCACGCTTGTTGGCGTGCATCTGGAGCAGACGGCCCACGCGCTCGCGCTTGTCCTTGCTCGAGTTGTAGACGTACGAGCCGGACTTGAGAACGCCCGAATACACGCGGAAGAAGGTCAGCTTACCGACGAACGGATCGGTCGCGATCTTGAATGCGAGACCGGCGAACGGCGCGTCGTCCTGGACCTGGCGCGTTTCCTTGTGCGTGTCGTTGTGCGGCGTGTGGCCTTCGATGGCCGGGACTTCGTTCGGAGCGGGAAGGAAGTCGATGACCGCGTCGAGGAGCGCCTGAACACCCTTGTTCTTGAACGATGCGCCGCAGAGTACGGGAACGATGAAGCCGCCGACGGTTGCGGTGCGAATGGCGTGGCGGACTTCGTCGTTGGTGAGCTCGACACCCGAGAAATACTTCTCGATCATCGCTTCGTCGTGCGTGACCGCGGCTTCGATCACGTCGTGCCGCGCCTTCTCCACCGCTTCCTTATAGACGTCGGGAACGTCGACTACCTCGAACTCCTTGCCGAGTGTCGCGTCGTCGAAGATGTATTGCTTGCGCTCGATGACGTCTATGTGCCCGGTGAACAGCTCACCCGAACCGACCGGCAGCTGGATCGGATAGGCGTCCTTCGTGAGGCGGTCCCTGATCATGGCGAGGCAGCGATCGAAGTTCGCGCCGACGCGGTCCATCTTGTTGGAGAAGATGAGGCGTGGGACCATGTAGCGGTCGGCCTGACGCCAGACTGTCTCGGTCTGCGGCTCGACGCCAGCGACCGAGTCGAGCAGTGTCACCGCGCCGTCGAGCACGCGGAGCGACCGCTCGACTTCGACAGTGAAGTCGACGTGGCCAGGAGTGTCGATGATGTTGATGCGATGCTCGACGCCGTTACGCGTCCAGAACGCGGTCGTGGCCGCCGACGTGATCGTGATACCCCGTTCCTGCTCCTGCTCCATCCAGTCCATCGTCGCGGTACCGTCGTGAACCTCGCCGATTTTGTGGGACTTTCCGGTGTAATAGAGGATGCGCTCGGTGGTAGTCGTCTTCCCGGCATCGATGTGGGCCATGATGCCAATGTTACGATAGTGCTCGAGCGGGGTTTCGCGTCCCGCGCTTGTAGTGTTCGACTTGCCCTTGCCTTCCGGGCGAGCTGGAATTGCGGCGTTTGTCATCGGGGTCTGCAGTGTTCTCGTGGATGGGGCACTGAGGGCACACTCAACAAAAACGCGGCTGGACCATGACGCCCCATTGAGGCCGGTATCCATCCGCTGCAGCCGGGTGCGCCCGCAACTGTAACGCGGGTGGGGACTCGAGGCGCGCCGGGCTAAGTCACTGACCGGCGTTGAGTTGTGAACAGCCCTGAATAATTACCCACTGTCCGGGGAGTGTCAATGAGCCGACTGGCACTGTGTCAAACACCATTAGAAATGTCCCGTGTCTTACGCCATTAGAAATGTGACCTCGATCGAACGCGGATGCGACCGAACGTTCTGCGCCATCAATCGTCGGCGCAGACGTACCAGCGGTCGGGCGCAATGTCGGCTGTAACAAGGGACTGATCGAGCTTGTGAAGTGCCAGTGGAAAATCGTACGCGTCCCGCTGGAAGCCGGAAGGCAAAATCAAAATCAGGCCGAACCGCGCCGAACGTTGGTGCTCCGGCTGATAGTTGAGGCGTGTCCATGCGCAGCTCTACGGAGGGGAACTCCCGTTCGAAAGCGTTATCCGCCAAAACGCCGATAGCCGGAATCGGGCGCCGACGAAGAAGTCGTCATAGCGCAGCGATGTTCTGCGACTCATAGAGTCTGGAGTAGACGCCCTGACCGCTGACGAGCACATCGTGAGTGCCGCGCTCCACGATCCGACCGTTCTCGAGGGAGACTATCTGGTCCGCCCTCCGGATGGTGGACAGGCGATGAGAAATGATGAAGGCGGTTTTTCCTTCGATGCGTTTGGAGAGCGAGGCGAATATCTCAGCCTCGGTGTGAGCGTCGAGTGAAGAGGTTGGCTCGTCGAGAATGAGAATCGGCGCGTCCTTGAGAACCGCGCGCGCC
>JALYOO010000289.1 GCA_030856845.1 Gemmatimonadota bacterium | reverse complement strand
CGTGTAGACGATCCAGCGGCCGGTCGCCATATGCTCGGCGCCGAACTCCTCGAGCACGGTGGTTCCGCTCGCAACAACGTTTCCGACTACCCCTCGGCCGGTTCGACGCTCGAATTCCGAGATTACGGAAGCTGGAAACCCGTCGGGATACGTCGGAAACGGTCGAGCAATGTGAACGCCTGCGATCTCCCAGTGACCGGTTGTGCTGTCCTTACCGCACGATGCGGGATTCATCCTTCCCCAGGCTCCCTCAGGCGCTCGGGTGCGCGGCAACCCATGCAGATCGAGAATGTTTCCCAGACCTGCCGCGCCGAGGGCAGGCAGGTCGAACCCGCCGACCGCGCGCGCCACGTTTCCCAGCGTGTTGCTCCCGGCATCGCCGTAGTGAGCGGTGTCCGGTGCCTCGCCCGCGCCCACCCCGTCGAGCACTATGATCAGTGCGCGGCTTGCAGTCACTGCGTATAGACCCGTCGCAGCCGGCCACGCAGGCCAGTCAGCAGCTCGTAGTAGGACATCCCGGCGAGTGACGCGACATCGGTCACTGAAAGTCGATCACCGCCATCCGAAGAACTGCCCATCATCGTGACGACGTCCCCTACATCGCAGCCCGAGTCGGTGACGTCGAGCATGATCATGTCCATCGTCACCCTGCCTGCGATCGGCGCACGCCTCCCTCTGACAATTCCGCTTCCGACATTGCTGAGCGCACGGGGATAGCCGTCGCCGTAACCCATGGGGATTGTCGCTATCAATCGCGCTGTTGGCGCCGTCCAGGTTGCATCGTAACTAACCGTATCGCCGGGCTCGACCCAACGCGTCTCCACCACTCGCGCTCTTATGTGAACCACCGTCTGCGGGACCAGAGTCGCTCCCGGCCCGCTGCCGGCTCCATACAGGAACACGCCGGGCCTTACCACCGTCCAGCAGGAGCGCTCGCGTCGCTCGATGGCCGCACTCGCTTCTGCATGAAGCACCGATGGTTGAATTGGAAGCTCTTCCAGAACCGTGCGAAACCGCAACTCCTGTTCGTCCATGGTGCTGTCGTTGAGGCCGGCCGAGTGAAAATGTGTGAATGCGCCTTCAGGTGGATAGCGCAGCAGCAGATCTCTCAGCGAAGCGGCTTCGCGCCACGAAAGTCCGGCGCGGCACATGCCGGTGTCGATGGACAAATGATATGGGCTCCCATACATCGCCCAGTCCTCGATCGCTTTGCGTGATCCAAGCGTCGGTGTGAGACGTGCGGCGTGCGCTGCGGAAAGCTCGCTCGGAAGCAGCGGCGTGAAGACCACGATCGGCCGTGTGATCCCCGCTCGACGCAACGCTTCGCCTTCGTCGATAGTGGCGACGCCGTAGCCCCACGGCTGAAGTAATTCCAAAGCCGCCGTGACGGCCTCCGCACCAAGCCCGTATGCATCTGCCTTGACCATCGGCAGGAGCGCCGCGCCGGTGCGCTCGCCGACCGCCGTCGCGTTGGCAATGAGCGCGGCCAGATCCACCTCCATCCACGCGCGGTCCAGCATCAACGGCATTGGCAGCGCCCGATTGTCCCGGATAGAATTCGTTTCACGCTGGGGAGAAAGTATATGGACAAGCGGGCTACGCTCAACGATACCGTCGAGCTCATGCGCGACCTGCGAAAGCGATGCGACTGGGATGCAGCCCAGACGCACGAGTCATTGCGCCCGTACCTGATCGAGGAATTCCACGAGCTCGATGACGCTATCCGGGACCGCAGCACGGCACTCATGCGCGAGGAGCTGGGGGATGTTCTCCTCCAGGTGCTGTTTCATTCAGTCATCGCTGAAGAACGCGGCGACTTCGACGTCAGTGATGTCGCGGTGGGTCTCATCGCGAAGATGAAAGCCCGGCATCCCCATCTTTATGGGGAAGGCGTGAAGGAGCCGTGGGAGAAGATGAAGTCGAAGAAGCGCGGGTCGATCGCGGATGGGCTTCCTTCGGCCCTGCCTCCACTGCACCGCGCCCATCGTCTTCAGGACCGCGCGGCGGGCGTCGGTTTCGACTGGCCGGACGTGCATGGCCCCGCGGCGAAAGTTGCCGAAGAGCTGGCCGAAGTGCAGGAGCTGATTGGCTCCGCCGAAGCTGACTTCTCGTCAGTGGCAGAGGCGAACAGCGAATCACACGCTCGCCTCGAGGCCGAGCTCGGAGATCTGCTCTTCGCCTGCGTCAATCTGTGCCGCAAGGCGGGTGTTCACGCATCACTGGCGCTCGATCGCGCGAACGCCAAATTCGAGGGAAGATTCAGATCTGTAGAGCGAATTGCGAGCGAAACGGGCGTCACCCTCGCCGACGCCGGCCTCGAGAGGCTCGATGCGATCTGGAATCAGGTGAAGGTGGCCGAGGGGGGCCGCTAGGGTCTCAGACGGTGCATCATTCGCGGAAATGCGATTGCCTCTCGCAGGTGTGGAAGTCCGCATATCCATGACACGGTCCGTTCCAGACCCAGACCGAAGCCCGAGTGTACGAACGTCCCGTATTTGCGAAGGTCGAGATACCATCCATACGCCTCCACCGGCAGGTTTTCTTCCTCGATGCGATGGAGAAGGCGGTCGTAATCGTCCTCGCGCTGCGACCCGCCGATGATCTCGCCATAGCCTTCGGGCGCGAGGCAATCATTGCACAACACCGTGCGTGGATCCGCAGGATTCTCCTTCATGTAAAACGCTTTCGCTTCCTTTGGATAGTTGAAGACGAACACCGGACGATCATGCCCTTCGACCAGCAGCGACTCGTCTTCCGCACCTAGATCGTCCCCCCACTTCACGCTACTGCCTCTTTCCTGGAGAATCGTCACTGCGTCCGTGTAATCGATGCGCGGAAATGGAGCTATAACTGCCTCGAGCCTGGATGTGTCGCGTTCCAGCTCCTTCAACTCCTCGGACCGGCGCTCGAGGCACCGCAGGACGATGAATGAAACGAAGTCCTCCTGCAGCCGCATGTTGTCATCCGAATCGTTGAACGCGACCTCCGGCTCCACCATCCAGAACTCCGACAGGTGCCGGCGAGTCTTTGACTTTTCGGCGCGGAAAGTAGGACCGAAGCAGTAGATCCTGCCGAGCGCGGCGGCGGCCGCCTCACCGTAGAGCTGGCCGGTCTGGGCCAGGTAAGCCGTGCCCTCGTCGAAATAATCGGTGGAGAAAAGACCGCTGCGCTCCCCTATCGCCGCAGTGAGAATCGGAGTGTCGACGAGCGTGAAATCCCGTTCGTAGAAGAAATCGCGAATCGCCTGCTCGGCTTCGTGACGGATGCGGGCGATGGCACGCTGCCGGTTGCTGCGCAGCCAGAAGTGACGGTGATCCAGCAGGAAGTCGATGCCGTGCTCTTTCGGTTGAATGGGATAGTCGATCGGGCTCGGCCCCACGATCGACAGATCGGTGATCCCCAGCTCGACACCACCCGGCGAGCGCTTGTCCGACCGTACCTCCCCAACAACCTCGATCGTCGTTTCCTGTGTGAGCAGAGAGAACCGTTCCCACGTCTCTGCGGGGAGACTACTTTTCACAACGCCACATTGCAGTGTTCCGCTTCCATCGCGCATGACGATGAAGGCGACCTTGCCGGAGGAGCGCAGGTGCGTCACCCAGCCTTTCACGCCCACTGTCTGTCCGGCGTGAGAGCTGAGCTCTGATATACGTGCGTACGGGGGAGTCATTGGTTCCTGGTTCTGGCCGGCAATTGGGCGGCAAGCTAGACAGCATGAATAGGGGTGTCAACAGCGCATGAAGCTGCGCACACGCCTTGGGCTGGGCATCGTTTCGATCACGATAATCCTGCTCGTTCCGCTGTTGCTCGCGCTGCGATCGCTCGAGTCGGTGCATCAGACGACACGAAGCCTGCGCGACCGTGAATTTGCGGCGTCGCTTCTATTGGGAAATTTCCGCGAGCTTGCCGACGACGTCAGGCGCAGTGAAGACGCGCTCGTGCTGCTCCATGACAGCGCCAGCCTTCGCCGGATGCGCGGACAGCTCGACCGTTTGAGCAGCGTTGCGGATTCGATGGCTCGGTTTTCGACTGCCGAGGCAGCTGCTGACATCTCGAACGCCATCAAGGCGCTTCGTGCCTCGACGGACGCGGAGTTCGCGGCGGCGGCGTCCGGCGCCGCTAATACGGCGGAAGAAATATCGCTACAGCGAACTCGGCCTGCGCTCACGCTGATCGAGAGAGCCATTGCGCGCACCGCGTCGCGGCTGAGGGATGAAACCCGCGATCGGGTGGATGATGCGGCTTCGACAACTGTCGATGCGCAGCGAACCGCGGCCGGTGCGCTTGCCATTGCGTTGCTCATCGCAACACTGATCGCGATCTGGCTCACGCGCTCCATCAGCCGACCCGTTCACGATCTCGAGCGAGGGATGAAAGCAGTCGCCGACGGAGACTTTACGCAGCGGCTGCCGATGATCGAGAAACGGAATGACGAGTTCGGGCGGCTTGCGGCCAGTTACCAGGGAATGACGTCGCAGCTGGCCGAGCTGGACAAGCTCAAGGCGGAGTTCGTTTCCGTCGCGTCGCACGAGCTGAAGACGCCCATCAACGTGATCGTAGGTTATCTCGAGCTTCTGCAGGAGAATATCTACGGAGAGCTCAACCCGAAGCAGCGAGAGATCTGTGCGACGCTCGGCAAACAGGCTCAAACCCTGACGCGTCTCGTAAAGCGCCTTCTCGATATCAGCCGATTCGAAGCCGGCGGGGGAAAACTCGAGCGCCGCCAGGTGGATCTGGACCGTTTTCTGCATTCCTTCGAGACGTCTTTTCAGGTCTTGGCGCTACAGCGGGAGATAAGTTTCAGCGTGGTGCGCGGGCAGGATCTGCCCTCGCACGTGTTGTGGGACGAAGACCGTATCAACGAAGTCCTTGGGAACCTGCTGTCGAACGCGTTCAAGTTCACAGACCGGGGAGGCACCGTGAAGCTCGCGCTGGAAGGCTCGGCTTCGGAAGTTTGCATCACCGTCCGCGACACCGGTGTCGGCATCGCGGCGGAGCAGTTGCCGCACATCTTCGAGAAGTTCTTTCAGGCGAGCAACCAGGCTTACGCCGCGGTCAAGGGCACCGGACTTGGCCTGGCCATTGCCCGAGAAATCGTCGAGGCGCACGGTGGGGTCATTTCTGTCGAAAGCACGCTCGGGAAAGGAACAACGTTTTCGATTAAATTGCCCGTGCGAGCGGTCATCACCAGACACACTCCGTTCCGCCGCACACCCGTAGTCGAGGAAGTCGCGTGACGAGACGTTCCGTTGTAGTGGGCCTTTCCATCCTGATTGCCGGCTCGCTGGCAGGCTGCGCCAAGCCGCCCGCTGCCGAGCCGCCTGGGCCGGCGACGGCGACGACGTTCGCCAACGCACTGACGGCTGCCGAAGCGCGAGCGGAGGCTGGAGACTACGTCGGTGCCGACCGAATCCTCGCCGATTTCGCCCTGAAGGAAAAAGGCACTCCCGAGGGCCAGGAAGTCGCCTTCTGGCGCGCGATGTACATGGTGGATCCGAACAACAAGGGAGCTTCCATGGCCGAAGCCGTGCGCGCGCTCGACATCTATCTTGCGACGCCCGGAGTGAAATGGTCCAGGGCGCACGCGCAGGTGCTGAGACGCACCGCGCTCTCCGTGCAGGCGCTGCGCACCCAGCAGCCGATACGCCTTGCGGCGGGACGAGATACTGTGTTCGTCACCCGCGAAGAAGAAATCGCGGCACTCCGCGATCAGCTCGCGAAAGCAAACGCCGAGCTCGAAAGAATCAAGAAAAGGCTGGCCGACCCCGGCCGCTGATTTACCCGGGCGCGCTTCAGCGCGCCGCTTCACCCAACCTGGAAAAGCTGAAGCGCACGTGAGTAGCGCGAAGCAAGCACGCCCCGTATTCCCGCATGTTCCGCCGATTCGAGTCCCGGGTCTTCGGCCAGCATTCGATCGGCGGCCGCACGCGCTTCGACGTTCAACCGCTCGTCGCGTATGGGATCAGCGATCTTGAACGTCGTCTCGCCGCTCTGTTCCTCGCCGAACAGGTTGCCCATTCCGCGAATTCTCAAATCAGCGCGCGCAATCTCGAAGCCGTCTTCGGTGGCGACGAAAATGCGAAGCCTCACCGCCGAGTCCGGCCCCACATCGCCCAGCAGGATGCAATAGGAAGCTTCGGCGCCGCGACCCACGCGCCCTCGCAGCTGATGCAGCTGCGAAAGTCCGAAACGCTCCGGATGCTCGATCAGCATGCACGTCGCATTCGCCACGTCAATACCGACTTCTATCACGGTGGTAGCGACCAGCACGTCGATACCGCCGTCGCGAAAGCTGCGCATGATAGAATCACGCTCATGGGCGGGAATTCTGCCATGCAGCAGCGCCACCCGCTTCCCGGCGAACGCTGCCTCCGCCAACTGCTGGTACATGGTCGTGGCCGCCTTCAGGTCGACCTTCTCCGATTCCTCGATGATAGGATACACGATGTACGCCTGCCGGCCGCTGTCCGTCTCGCGACGCACAAAATCGAGCACCTTGTCGCGCGCCTTTTCGGGACGCATGACGGTTGACACGGGCTGCCGGCCTGCAGGCCGCTCGTCGAGCGTGCTCACGTCGAGGTCCCCGTAATACGTGAGGGCGAGGGAGCGCGGAATCGGGGTCGCGCTCATCAACAGCACGTCGGGCGCCTCACCTTTCGCCGACAAGGCAGCACGATGCTCGACGCCGAAGCGATGCTGCTCGTCGATGACCGCCAGTCCGAGGCGCGAGAATATTGTGCTCTCCTGGACGAGAGCGTGCGTGCCGATGGCGAGCACTGGTG
>JALYOO010000262.1 GCA_030856845.1 Gemmatimonadota bacterium | reverse complement strand
TTCATCCGCCGCGTGGTGCTTGAAAAGCGAGGGCCCCACCACAGCGAAGGCGAGCTCTGAATGCGCGTCCTCTTCTGGGGGACGCCGGAGTTCGCCGCTCCTTCGCTTCGCGCCCTGATCGGTGAAGGATTCGAGGTGATCGGAGTAGTCACGCGGACCGACAAGCCGCAGGGCAGGACGCGTGAAAATGAAACCTTCTCCGGTGAAGACCATCGCGATGGAGGAGCGCATTCCCTTGCTTCAGCCCGCAACGCCAAAGGATCCGGAGTTCGTGCAGATGCTGCTCGGAATGCAGCCCGACATCTCGGTCGTCGTCGCCTACGGCCACATCCTCCCCGGAAAAATCGTCGACCTTCCGCGACTCGGCACGCTGAACATCCACGCTTCGCTTCTGCCCGCTCTCCGCGGAGCAGCGCCGATCCAGGCGGCAATACGACAGGGCCACTATGAGACCGGAGTGACCATCATGCGGATGGTGCCCGCACTCGACGCCGGCCCGATGATTCTAAAGGCACCTATCCCGATCCTGCACGACGAGACTTACGGCGAGCTGCAGCTTCGCTTGTCGGAGCTCGGCGCGCTCACGTTGATCGAAGCGCTCGCTCTCATCTCGCTCGGCGCGGGCAACGAAACACCGCAGGACGATTCCCTCACCACTTATGCACCGAAAGTCACGCGCGAAGACGCGCGCATCGACTGGTCGCTGCCGGCGGTGGAAGTTGCGCAGATTGTCCGGGCATTCGACCCGCGACCGGGCGCCTTCACTACGAAGTCAGGCATCGACGTAAAGATATTCGGGGTACGACCGACCACGACCGGGAGTACCCGTCACGGCGAAGTGATTTCCGTAGCCGACGGCATCGTGGTTGCCTGTAAAGACGGCGCTGTACGCATTTCGGAAGTGCAGCCGTCCGGCAAAAGCAGGATGACATCGGCGGACTGGGTACGCGGCCGAGGCGTCGCGCGCGGTGACATGCTCGGAAGCTGAAATGTCATCGAGCGTATCGCGCGAAGAGTTCCCGGTAGTCCACGCTGTCACCGACAGTGCCGCTCTGGCCCGACCCGATTTCCTCGCGCGGGCAGAGTCCATCATGCGCGCGCTGACTCACCGGGGTGCGATTCATCTCAGATCGACGAGTATGCCCGGCCGCCGCTTTCATGACGTCGCCGGCCGTCTCGCAGAGTTGCAGGCGGCAACCGGCTGCTGGCTGATCGTGAACGACCGGGTCGATGTGGGCAGGGCGGTGATGGCGAAGGGTATTCAGCTGGCGTCACACTCCCTCGGGGTAATCGATGCGCATCGAGTTGCTCCGGATGTCCCGCTGGGCTCGAGCATTCACAGCGTCGAAGAAGCTCGTAAGGCGGAGGCGGACGGGGCGGCGTGGTGTGTTGCCGGCACGGTGTTCGAAACTCCGAGCCATCCCGATGCCAAGCCAGGGCGTGTCGCCTTCGTCGAGCAGCTCGCCGCGGCGATTTCCATTCCCATAGTTGCCATCGGCGGCATCGATCCGTCCGACGTTTCTGCTCTCGTCGCGGCAGGCGCGCACGGAATCGCCATCATTCGCGGCGCCGGTTGGGGCCTCATTGACCGCGGCCTTTCCGACGAGGATCCGGCTCGCCACACAAGGCTGTTTGCGCTGCCTCAAGTCGGCTTTGCTGAACCTGTCACGCGCTATATTTCAGCCTATGATGCAAGCGCCGGAAACGGGAGGCACGATCACCCTCACGGTAAACGGAGCACCGAGGGAACTGGCGCCGCATAGCACGGTTGCGGCGCTGCTCGGCTCGCTCGGTATCGACCCCCGCCTCGTCGTTGTCGAGCACAACAGGACGATTCTGCGAGACCGCGACGCGTATGATTCACTCGGCCTGGGCAGCGGAGACGTTGTCGAGATAGTGCACTTCGTCGGCGGCGGCTGACCCGTGGGCATTGCCGTCGAATCGTCGCTGGATGTCGCTCCGCTGATCATCGGAGGCCGCGAGTTTCGCTCGCGGCTGATGGTCGGGACGGGCAAGTATGCCTCGAACGGCGACATGATGCACGCCATCGAAGCCTCAGGAGCGGAAGTCGTCACCGTCGCAGTACGACGCGTGGACCTGAACCGCGGAAGTGAAGAAGGAATTCTTCACCATCTCGATCCCGATCAGTTCTTTCTCCTCGCCAACACTGCCGGATGTTACACCGCCGACGAGGCAGTGCGATACGCACGACTGGCGCGAGCGGCGGGATTCAACGAATGGGTGAAGCTCGAGGTGATCGGCGACGCCGAGACCCTGCTGCCGGATAGTGCGGGATTGCTGGAAGCCACGAAGACGCTGGCCTCGGAAGGCTTCAAGGTGATGGCCTACACG
>JALYOO010000234.1 GCA_030856845.1 Gemmatimonadota bacterium | reverse complement strand
TCCCTTCGCGTCGCTCGCCGTAGCTGGGTAGACGATCTTGAGCCCCGGCGTGTGCAGGAACGCGGCTTCCGGATTCTGCGAGTGGAATGGCCCACCTCGCACGTACCCGCCGCTCGGCCCGCGCACCACCATCGGGCACGGCAGCATTGCGCGATACCGGGCTGTCGCCACGTAGTTGGTGAACATGTCGTAGCCGCATGAGATGAAGTCGATGAACTGCATCTCGCAGACCGGGCGCATTCCCATGTGCGCCGCCCCGGCCGCGGCTCCGATGATCGCGATCTCGGAGATTGGGGTATCGATCACGCGACTCTCTCCAAACTTCGCCTGCAGTCCTTCCGTCACCTTGAACGCGCCACCATACGCGCCGATGTCCTCTCCGAGACAGAAGACGTTGGCGTCGCGCTCCATCTCCTCGAACAGCGCCTCACGTATTGCCTCGAGGTACGTGATCTCAGCCATCGTGAGTACCCCAGCTGGCAGGTCGCTCGTTCACTTCGACCGCCGAACGAACGCCTTCGCGAAACCAGAGTGGTTGCTCGACGGGCGGGTCGGCGTAAATGCCGACGAGCGCATCGGTCGGCTCCGGCATCGGCGAAGCGTCGGCTTCATCGGTGGCCCGGTCGATCTCTTCCGTGATGCGAGCGTCGATCGCCGCCAGCTCCCTCGCGTCAACTCCATCAGTCGCTGTGAGAACCTTGATGTAGCGATCGATTGGATCGTTGGACGACTCCCATCGATCGATTTCCCCGGCAGGGACGTACGACTGGTTGTCATGCTCAGCGTGACCCTTGCGGCGATAGGTGTGGAGCTCCACCAGTGTAACGCCTCCGCCTGACCGCGCTCTGTCCACCGCCCTCTTCGTCGCCTCGTAAGTGGCGATGACGTCGTTGCCGTCAGCAGTCTCAGCGGCAATGCCGTAACCAATCGCCTTGTCTTTCAGCTCCCTCGCCGCGGTCTGCTTCCACAACGGCGTCGAATACGCGTAGCCGTTGTTCTCCACGACGACAACGAGCGGGCACCGCTGGACGGCCGCGAAATTGATACCCTCGTGAAAAGCGCCAGTGGATGTGGCGCCGTCCCCGACGTATACAAGGCCGACTCTGTCTTCGCCCCGCATCTTGAAGGAGAGTGTGACTCCCGCCATCACCGGCACCATGTCGCCCAGCTGAGAGATCTGGCCGATGAAACCCCGCACCAGGTCACCGTAATGGATGTTCAGCTCGCGTCCCCGCGTAGGTGAGTCACCCTTCGCCATGTACTGCCGCAGTATCTCGAGAGGCAGCGCACCCTGCACCAGCATCGACCCCAGATTGCGGATGAGTGGCGACAGGATGTCGCCTTTGGTTCGGTCGAGCGCATAGGCGCTGCCCACCGCATCCGCTTCCTGACCCAGTGAACGGAACAGTCCGCCGACAACTTTCGTCTGGCGGTAGAGGTTGACGAGTCGTTCCTCGAGAGACCTCGTCAGTCGCATGTAGTAATACAGCTCGAGCTTCTGGTCGCGCGTCAGCGACGCTGCGCTCTCGCGGCCAGTCGCACCGACCGCCGCTTCGCCGTTGTCGGCGCCAATCTGGTCAGTTGTCGTTGTCATGATATGGCATCGTATCCGTTCGCCCGGCGCACCTGCGCCGCTTTCGCCGTCCGGTCGCCGAGCCGTTCAGTTGAATCTGTCAGGATATTGGGTCAGTACGTTGGCTCTGCGCCTCTGCGCCTCTGCGGCTCTGCGTCGTCTGCGTGGCGCAGCCCCTCTGCGCCTCTTTCAGTAAGCGGCTAAGAGCTTATGCGTGGGGTGGGCTTTCCGGTGGAGCTCGACGAAGAAGCGTTTCGCATTGCGGTCGAGCCGGCTCTCGCCCATCTGATCGGTGTGAATTTCCACGAAAGTGTAGTGGCCACCCTCCTTCTTCACGCTCAGCTGTAGCTTGCCCAGCACGCCCGAGAAAGTGCGTGATCGCGCCGTGTGCGCGGAGCGTTCGAGAGGAAGCGCGGGAAAGAATTCATCGGCCACCCGAAGCACTTCCGCGGGCGTCGTTTGAGTCCTGAAGAAATGACGCATTGTTTATCTATGGGCCGGTTGCGTTTCTGACACCCTGAATCCAATCCACCCGCTCCAGCCGCTGAGTCGAATCGCGCCGGAACTGAATCGCGATTGCCCAGTCGCCTGTCGTCGCGAAAAAGAGCCGGCCGTAGTAAGTGCCGATCTCCTTTCCCTTGGCCAGCCCGTCGTCGGTGTTCGCACCGTCCTTGCTCGTGGCGAAGATGCGCCCTTCCCCGGTCTGGATCGGCTCTCCGGTTTTCTTGTCCTGCACGACGATCTTGTAGGTCGCATCCTCGATCGCCCTGGGCGGTGTCGGCTCGACAGTGATTCTGAAAGCGAATGTGTCGGACCACTGGCGGTTGTCGAGTGTCCTCTTGCTGGGACTGCATCCGCCGAGCAACGCTACCGCGCAGCCTGCTGCGACGATGAGCAACCCGCTGCGGACCGTCTTCACGCGTAGTATTCCAGACCGAGGTGCGTTATCTGATCTTCGCCCATCAGGTGACGCAGGGTGTTCTTGAGCTTGGTCTGCTGGATGAACAGATCATGCTCGGGCTGCAGGCCCGGGGCCGCCATCGGACTCTTGTAGTAGAACGACAGCCACTCCTGAATGCCCTTCATCCCCGCCCGGTGCGCGAAGTCGGAAAACAGCGCGAGGTCGAGAACGATCGGCGCCGCAAGAATGGAATCACGGCACAGGAAATTGACCTTGATCTGCATCGGATAGTTCATCCACCCGACGATGTCGATGTTGTCCCAGCCTTCCTTGTTGTCACCGCGAGGCGGGTAGTAGTTGATCCTGACGACGTGGGAGAAATCCTTGTACAGCTGAGGATAGAGCTCGGGCTGCAGAATCGTGTGCAGCACTGACAGCTTGGATTCTTCCTTCGTCTTGAACGAAGCGGGATCATCGAGGACCTCGCCGTCGCGGTTACCGAGGATGTTGGTGCTGTACCATCCGGCCAGGCCAAGCATTCGCGCCTTGAGGCCCGGCGCGATCACGGTCTTCATCCACGTCTGGCCCGTCTTGAAGTCCTTTCCGGAAATCGGTACGCCGCGGTCGATCGCCAGCTGCGTCAGCGCGGGAGTATCGACGCAGAGGTTTGGCGCGCCGTTGCAGAATGGCACACCCTCCATGATCGCGGCGTATGCATACAACATTGACGGAGCGATCGCGTCGTCGTTCCGTTCCATCGCTTTCTCGAACTGCTCGATGGTGGCGTGCTGAGGGCCGGGCCGGATGAATATCTCGGTCGATGCGCACCAGACGATGACGACTCGATCGAGCTTGTTGCGCGACTTGAAATCGCGAATGTCCTGCCGAAGCTTCTCCGCCAGATCGCGCTTGGTCTTTCCCTGCTTGACGTTCGTGCCGTTGATGCGAGTCACGAATCGATTCTCGAACACCGCAGGCATCGGAAGGATGCCCCGAAGAAACTCCTCGACACGACCCAGATCCTTTTCGTTCAGCACGCCAGCCTTGCAGGCGGCAGTGTAAGCGTCGTCGGGAATGGGATCCCACGCGCCAAATACAATGTCGTCCAGTGCAGCCAGCGGAACGAAATCGCGGATCAGCGGCGAGCGATTGTCCGTGCGCTTTCCAAGCCGGATCGTCGCCATCTGTGTGAGTGACCCTATCGGCTGCGCGTACCCCCGCCTGATGCTCTCGACACCCGCCATGAACGTGGTTGCGACCGCACCGAGGCCGGGTGTGAGGATCCCGAGTTTTCCGGTTGCGGCTGTGGGAGGGCGGACATCTGAAGCTGACTGCAAATCGCGATTCTCCATCCGTCAGGATTGCGCACGGCGGGATGCTCGCGCGGCCGGGGAAGACTTGTCGGTAAGGACGCGCAACGGGGTCGCCACCGAGTTGAGAGTTGCCGTGCGTACGAAGGCAATGCGCTGAATGGCAGTGATCCATGCGGTCACCGCCAGGATGATGACGACGCCCGCGAGTACCCATCCATTCAGCGCAAGACCGAAAATGCCCTGGGGCGCGGCGAGGAGAACGATACGCTCGGGGCGCTGCATCAGACCGACCTTGGCGTTCATTCCGAGCGCCTCCGCCCGGGCCCGTGTATAGCTGACCAGGAAGGTGCCGATGATTCCGACGATACTCACGGCGAGCATCGGCTCGCTACCATAGATGGGACTGGTGGCGTAGAAGTAGGCCAGGCCGCCGAGTAGCGCTCCATCGGCGACGCGGTCGAGTGTAGAATCGTAGAAGGCGCCGAAGACGGTGGACTGCCCGGTGCGGCGCGCCACCGTTCCGTCGAGGACGTCGAAAAACGCCGTCACTCCGATAATCCACGCACCGGTTCGAATGTGTCCCATCGCGAATGCAATGCCGCCGGCCACGGTGAAAACAGTCCCGATACTCGTCAGCGCGTTCGGGCTGATTCGGAGCCGGATGAACAGCACGGCAACCGGCTCTATGAGCCGGAGATAGACCTTTACTACGGACTCCCAGAGTGAATTCATGCAGGCCGGGCGCGAAATAAAATGCTACCACTTCCCGACAACCGGACGGTAGCAAAAGGGCCGAATCGGCGCTTCGATTCGACCCGTAAGCTATCGGGATTCGGCGCCTGTCGCCAGAACGAGCCCGAAGCAACCCCCTAGGGAACTCTCCATTCGTAGTTCGCTGCGAGGTAGATGTTGTCGCGGGTATAGGTTCGCGTGCCGTCCACCGTCCTGGCTTTGAGCGTGACGGTGGACCCCGCTGGGAGACCGAGCACCGGCACGTTTTCGACGGTGTTCGATGACACCTGTTTGAGAAAGATGTCGGTGCCTCCGCTCGTCACGTACAGATTCACGCCCTGGGTGAGGTTGTTGGTGAATCGGATCGACACATCCGCGGCGCGAGCTGGGCCGGTGGTTACTTCTACCTGCCGCCCGGCGCAGGCTGACGTGGTTGTTGCGAGCACGAGCGCGAGCGTTGCCACGAGAGCTCTCATTGGATTCCTCCGAATTGTTTCGCACTGCGGGGGTCGGCCAGAAAGATGACAGTGCAAATCTTATGCTGCCGGCAGGGCGTAGGCTTCAGCGTTTGTCAGCCCGTGCCGGGCGCGCCACCCTCCGGATCGTTGAGCAGGTGGCGGAAGTATCGATCAGCGGCATTCAGGAAATCGCGTGTCAGCTGGTAGTGCGACGTATCCTGATAGGCAACTTCGCGGATCGGACCATCGTCGAGACTGAGCACCGTTGCCCCCGGGAACGCCTCATGCATCCCGATGTGGGTCAGTAA
>JALYOO010000145.1 GCA_030856845.1 Gemmatimonadota bacterium | reverse complement strand
CGGATTACCTGTACATCACGCGCATGATGTTCGTTCGCGACGCGGGTTCGTTTGTTGTCGTGCAGCGCCCGGCGTCTTACGGGTACATCACGGAATACCAGCTCTGGGTATTAAACGAGAGCGAGTTCGTTCGCTATGTCGAAGGGCTCGGGATGAATCTGGTCAGAGTGTTCGTCTTCGGGCGCGGGCCTCAGGTGGCCGGAGCGCCTGAGCAGGCGGCGTTCAAGGGATTCCTGTTCAAGCGATGACAGGGACTGTCATCGCAGTCGAAAATCTGGGCAAGGTCTACAAGCTGGGAAATATCAGCTCGAGGACGCTG
The DNA here is from genome assembly GCA_030856845.1 of Gemmatimonadota bacterium. GTDB lineage: Bacteria > Gemmatimonadota > Gemmatimonadetes > Gemmatimonadales > Gemmatimonadaceae > UBA4720. Next base: position 15,240 of record JALYOO010000145.1, on the reverse strand, counting down.
CGCGACGACGTCGGCAGGATGCTGGCGAGAATCGGAGGCAACGGCGGCGCTGCGACGAATGGCACACCGGTCACGCGCGCACGCCGTGAGGGCAACCTCTTCAGGGCGCTCCAGGACATCAACTTCGAAGTAGCGCACGGCGAAGCGCTCGGAATCATCGGGCAGAACGGCGCCGGCAAGAGCACGCTGCTCAAGATCCTGTCACGGGTAACCGCTCCGACGACGGGGTCGGTGAAGGTCAAGGGAAATGTCGTGAGCCTGCTCGAGGTCGGCACCGGCTTTCATCCCGATCTCACCGGACGGGAGAACATCTTTCTCAACGGTGCGATCCTCGGAATGTCCAGGCGCGAGATACTCGCGAAGTTCGATGAGATCGTCGATTTCTCGGGCGTCGAGGAATTCATCGACACACCGGTGAAGCGCTACTCCAGCGGGATGTACGTGCGCCTGGCGTTTGCCGTCGCGGCGCACCTCGAGCCCGAGATACTCATCATGGACGAGGTGCTCGCCGTCGGCGATGCGGCGTTTCAGAGAAAATGCCTCGGCAAAATGGGCGAGGCGGCGAAGCAGGGCCGAACGGTGCTGTTCGTCAGTCACAACATGGTTGCGGTGCAGAGCCTGTGCAGCCGTGCCCTGCTGCTGGTTGATGGCCGCATCGCCGCGAACGGGCCGTCGAGCGAAGTGGTGCCGCAGTATCTGGCCAGCGGCTTCGCCGAGGCCAATGCAGAGCGAGTGTGGTCCGATGCGTCAACGGCTCCGGGCAACGATCTGGTTCGCATCACCGCGATCAGTGCGACGCCGGGGTCGGACCTGCACGACGATCTGATCAGCATGCAGTCGCCTGTGCTGGTGGAGATGGAGTACCTCCGGCTCCAGGCCGACAAGGTCTTTCATCTCGAGCTGCACCTCGTGAACCAGGAGGAGGTGGTGCTGTTCTACGCTTCTCCAGGATTGTGCCCTTCGGCGCCCGGTGCATATCGCAGTCGCTGCACAATTCCGGGCGACCTCCTGAACAGCGGCGGCTACCGGCTCAAGGTGATGCTTGTCGAGGATGAGAGCCGTGCCGTCTGGCTGGACGAGGCAACGACTTCATTCTCGGTCGAGGATCTCGTTGAGCGAAAAGTCGGCTGGATGGCGCGACGACCCGGCGTGATTTATCCCCCACTGCAATGGGAAACCATGAAGACCGACTCCGGAAGGGGCGCCTGACAACCTCCGTGGGAGACGCAGCTGTCGAGCTGCGATCGCAGGGCAGGTCGATCGCGATGAGTATCGGGGATCGCGCGGTCTACCGGTTCGTCCTTCTTATTTTCTTCACGTCGGGATTTGCGGCACTGCTCTACCAGGTGATCTGGCAGCGGGCTCTCGCTCATTTCTCGGGCGCCGATGTCTACTCGATCACTATCATCGTGACTGCGTTCATGGCAGGTCTCGGGTGCGGGAGTCTGGCTGGCGGCTATCTCGCCGACAGACTGACGCCGGCGCGGAGGATTTTCCTGTTTGCGATCGCCGAGTTCGCCATCGCCGCTTTTGCGATGGTGAGCCTCTGGCTGTATCACGACCTTCTGTATTCACGGCTGCCGCACCTTGCCGGGTCGGCAGTAATTCTTCCGATAGTGCTCTTCGTGAGTCTTCTGTGGCCGACTTTCTTCATGGGAATGTCGCTGCCACTCCTGGCGAAAGCATTGACGCACCGCGTCGAGAGCGCGTCCGGAGTTCTTGGATCGCTATACGGGATCAACACCCTCGGCGCTGCCGCTGGAGCATTGCTCAGCACGTGGGTACTGATGCGCACACTCGGATTCGAGGGCAGCGTTCGGCTGGGCGCTGCACTGAACGCACTTGCCGCGGTGGGCGCGCTGGTGATTGCGCCCTACATCCTCGCGAGTGCCAGGGCGGCGCACGAGCCGCCAGCGGAATCTGCGGGCGAACCGCGGGAGAACGATCGAGTCGCTGCGGCTTCTACGGATCTCTTTGTCCGGCCTCGTACCTGGTTTGCGGTTTACGGGGTGTCGGGGTTTATTGCCCTCTCTCTGGAAATTGTGTGGTTCCGCCTGGTCGGCGTGATCACGAAGCCGACCGCCTTCAGCTTTGGAAATCTGCTGGGGATTTTTCTCGCCGGCCTCGCTGTCGGAACCTTCGCGGGGATTCGGTGGTCCCGCCGCAGCACAAAGCCGGCGCTCGTTTTTCTGGCGCTGCAGGCCGGAATTCCGATTTATGCTGCGCTGTCTCTCATCGTGCTCAGCGCGGCCGTACAGGGTGTTGACTTCATGGCGCCGATGTGGGCGTATCTGGGCCAATACGAGCCTGTGGAAGTAGGCCGCGCCCTGACCGCCATTTCGACATCCGCAACTGCCCCCGGTACAGTGTCACCTGCGGGGAAGGCGCTGATCGGACAGTTTGTGACCATGTATTTGATGGTACCGATGATCATCATCGGGCCGCCGACGGTCATGATGGGCTTGTCGTTTCCCTTCCTTCAGAAGGTTGTACAAAGCGACCTCGCCTTTCTTGGCCGTCGTGTAGGCTGGCTTCAGGCAGCGAACATTTTCGGGTCCATGACCGGGGCGGTTCTCACGGGCTGGGTGCTGCTTCGCTACATCGGTACAGTATCGGCGTTGCGCATGCTGGTGGCGCTTGGTGCCCTGTTTCTCGTCCTGTTGCTTCAGGCGTTGAAAGTCCGCAAAAACCCTCTGCGGCTCGCCGCGGGAATCGCTGCGGTCGCAGGGGTAGTCGCGATTGGCGCGACACTTCCTTCCTCGTCATCCATGTGGGCCACGCTCCACGGTACGACGCCGGACAAGGCCATCTCGGCTGAGGATGGCTCGGGACTCTCTCTGCTCAAGGGCACGGACTCCCGATTCACCGGCGAAACGACCGTCTACGCAAACGGTCTTGGGCAGAGCGACATTCCCTTCCCACCCTGGCACATCGCGCTGGGAATGGTTCCCGTGCTGATGCACCCCAGTCCGCGCACGATCGCGGTAATCGGCCTCGGCTCCGGCGCGACACTGTACGCGGCGGGAGGCAGAGAGGAAACGAAGCGGATCACGTCGATAGAAATTGTCGCGCCTCAACTGGCGACCCTGCGTCAGCTCGTGCGCGTCAAGTCCGACAGCGGGCTTCGAGCAGTGCTCAACGACGCTCGCATCGTTTATCGATTCGCCGATGCGAGGCGCTTCATACTTCTTGGCGGCGAGACTTATGACATCATCGAAGCAGACGCACTCCGGCCAGCCAGCGCGTATGCGGGCAACCTCTATTCCGAAGAGTACTTCGAGCTGATGAAAAACCACTTGTCTGTCGGCGGATTTGCGGTTACCTGGGCTCCGACCGAGAGAGTAATCAGAACCTTCGTCAAGGTTTTTCCCCACGCGATGCTATACCGCGATTCGAACATCCACATGATGATCGGTAGCAGACAGCCGTTTGAGTGGGATTCTGCGGCGATCAACGCGCGGCTTCGAAGCACCTACACACAGGCGTACTACTCGCGCGGGGGTGTGCCGCTCCAGCGTTACGTAACTGCGCTTGCGACGGCGGAAATCATTGCTTTTTCTCCAGACTATGAGCGGTCGCGGCTCGGCGACATCAACACCGATCTATTCCCCAGGGACGAGTTCCTCGTGGGAGCATTGGGCGCGCCATTGAACCTCAAGCGTCCGGAACGCGGCCTGCGCGTGATATCCAGGCCGGCACCGGGCAGTAAATAGATGGTAACGCTGCTCGCGCGCGGAGATTTATGTAGTAGAGTTTGCGCCTCCGCAATCTTCAGTGTGTTATGAAACTCAGCGACTGTAGCCTCATCGATCTTCCGAAGATCGCCGACCCTCGCGGCAACCTGACTTTCATCGAGGGAAGCCGCCATGTGCCATTCCGGATCGAGAGAGTGTTCTATCTCTACGACGTGCCGGGTGGCGCGGAGCGCGGCGGACACGCGCTGCGTACCTGCGAGCAGTTTCTCGTGGCCATGTCGGGAAGCTTTGACGTCATCCTCGACGACGGTTACGAGAAGAAACGAATTCAGCTCAATCGCTCGTATCACGGACTCTACATTCCGCCGATGGTGTGGAGGGAGATGGACAACTTCTCGTCGGGGGCAGTGTGCCTCGCGCTCGCGTCGACGGTTTACCTGGCGAACGACTACTACAGCGAGTACGACGAGTTCCGCGCCGCGGTAGCAGCGTCCGGGCCTCCTCGGAGCGCGGAGCCCGGGGCGTGAGTGCTGCTGCGATTCACCCCGAGACGGCGCCGCTGCTTTCGGTTTGCATCCCATGCTATAACGGGGCGGCGTATCTGGGGGTCGTGCTGGAGGCGCTTCTTCCGCAAGCAGGATCCGCCGGCAAGGAAGTAGAGATACTCGTAGTGGACGATGGCTCGACCGACGAGACGACCGAGGTCATCAGGAGGGCGAGTCAGCATGGACCGGTTCGCTACATCAGAAACGAGATCAACGTCGGTATGTCGAACAACATCGTGGCGGCGATTACGCGACACGCTGCCGGCGAGTATGTGTGGGTAATGAGTCAGCACAACGTATTTTTCCCCGGAGCGCTGGCGCGGGTATTGTCCGCACTGAAATCGAATTCGCACACCGACGCGTTTTACGTGAACTTTCGGGCGGCAAAGTATCCCGAACAGTGGCCGGCTACGGCTGTCGGCGGGTACGACGGGGCATTCCACTACCTGTGCAACCGGAGCGTGGCGAATCATCGAGTGGAGCACTGGGAGGAGCTGCTCGACGCGAAGACATCCGTCGCGACGCAGACCTATGCCCACATCATCAGGCGGCGTCTCGCGACAGAATTCTGGAAACACCGCCAGATCGGAAGGGATTTCTCAAACGCGCTCGACACTTACTCGCAGACCTGCGCAGTCGCGAACATCATGTTCGGAAAGCCGGCCTACTACATCGGTGAGCCCGTGATGACCATCTACGACGGCGCGCAGACATGGGGCTCGCTCCGCCAGCAGGCGAGGGTCTACCTCCTCGCACATCCCGACCTGCTCGATCTCTACGCGCGTCTCGGATGGAGTGGAGATCGGCTCGCCGAAGCGGAGGAGCTGAACAGCAAGCGAGCGAGAACCGTCATTGCGCAAGTGCTACGCGACTGGCCTGCGGAGGAAGTCAGGGTCGCCACGAGATACCTGTTCAAATACGGCCGGCAGAGGGGAGCCCCCTCCGCGGTGTGGAAGGCATTGTTCGATTCTCATGCGCCCGGCGTGTTGCGCATTGTCGGGCGATCAGCCCGAACCAGGGACGCGGCGTATCGATACCTGTTTCACAACTGGCGGCCGGCGCGGTGGATCCGCGCGCGGGGAAAGTGAGCGCCCCGGCAGCCATGAAGGTTCCGTTCCTGAACATGTCCGGGCCTTACGACGAGCTCAAGCCGGAGCTGGACGAAGCGTATTTCCGCTGCATGCGGTCGGGCTCGTACGTGCTCGGCAAGGAGGTATCGTCGTTCGAGGAGGAGTACGCTGACTACTGCGGTGTTGGCTATTGCGTCGGCATGGGTAATTGTCTCGACGCTCTTCATCTGATCCTTCGCGCGTACGACATCGGGCCGGGCGATGAGGTGATCGTCCCGTCGAACACGTATATCGCATCGTGGCTGGCCGTGTCGTACTCGGGCGCCACTCCAGTGCCTGTCGAGCCGGATCCACGAACATTCAACATCGACCCCGCGCGCATCGAGGATGCAATTACTTCGAGGACGCGGGCGATCATGCCTGTTCATCTCTACGGTCAGCCGGCCGACATGGACCCCATTATGGAGATAGGGCGCCGCCGCGGGCTCAAGGTCGTCGAGGACAACGCTCAGGCGCATGGAGCTCGCTACAAGGGCCGCCGCGCCGGATCTCTCGGCGATGCAGCGGGCACCAGCTTCTATCCGGGAAAGAATCTCGGCGCCCTCGGCGACGCGGGCGCGGTGACGACGAAAGACGCCACCCTGGCGGACCGGGTGCGAGTGCTGCGGAACTACGGCTCCCGCACGAAATACGTCAACGAGGTAAAGGGGTACAACTCGCGCCTGGACGAGCTGCAGGCGGCGCTTCTCCGCGTGAAGCTCACCCGGCTCGACGAATGGAACTCACGACGCAAGTCGGTCGCAGAGTTCTATCGGGATGCACTCGCCGGCAGTGCGGAGCTGTCCCTGCCGTATGTACCCGAGTGGGCGGAACCGTCGTGGCATCTCTTCGTGGTACAGCATCCGGGGCGTGACAGCGTGCAGCGAGAGCTAGCCGCCGCGGGAGTCGGAACGCTTATCCACTATCCCGTGCCGCCTCACCTTTCCCCGGCCTACTCGGAGCTGAGATACGCCGAGGGCTCCCGTCCGTTGGCGGAACAGATCGCGGCGACGGTGCTCAGTATTCCTATGGGACCCCATATGTCCGCGGAGGATACCGGCTTCGTCGCGTCAAGCCTGCGCGCTCTCGAAAGCGTTGCAGCCAGTTGAGCCCGAGCAGGAGGCGAGACACAAGCAAAGGACTGGCCCGGCGTGTCGAGATGCTTCGGCATGAGGCGAGTTATGCAGTTTCCCACGCGATCACCCGGTGGAAAGAGGCAGCGGTCAATCGCCAGAGGCGGCGTCGGTTCGAAGGTTGGCTCGACGAACTGCGCTCTCGCCCACCCGACGTGCTGCTCGGCGCCAATGTCGATCGCAATGGGGGAATCCGGCATCACCTGCTCGGGATTCAGCGCTATTCTTCGCTCAAGGTCGAGCTCGCGCCGCCCGATGCGATGCTTTCCGCCCTGTCTTATCACGACTTGCGAACTACCGTGCGCCAGGCGTTTCTCGATTTCGATCCGCGCGGCATCACCGTCATCCACTCGCACGTCTATCCGTATTATGTGGAGTGGTGTCACGCGAAACGGGGTTCGGGCCCGTTGTGGATACACACCTATCATGCACCCTATCTGCCCGAGTACTCGGTCGGGGAGCTCGCTCCCTGGCAGAAAGAGATCAACGACGTGTTGATCAACGTCGCGTGCAATGCGGACGTGCGCATATCGGTATCGAGGTGGCAGCAGCGGTACCTGGAGGAGAAGCACGGTATTCGCACGACCTACGTGCCGAATGGCGTCGACGTAGCGCTGTGCGACCAGGGCGATGCGGGACGCTTTACCGGCAGCACGGGTGCTGAGGGTTTCGTGCTGTGGGTAGGACGGAACGACCCGGTAAAAAATCCGGGTGATTTCGTCAGGCTTGCGGAGCGGCTTCCGGACCTCCGGTTCGTCATGGTAGGCGGAGGGCTGGGGAAGGACCAGTTGAAGCGGGCATGGAACGTCACCGCGCCAGCCAATTTGTCCTTTACCGGTGAAATGCCGCGCACCGAGGTACAGAACGCATTGGCTGCCTGTTCGGCTCTGGTGTTAACGAGCAGGCGGGAGGGCCTTCCAACCCTGGTACTCGAAGGCCTGGCGCACGGTAAGCCTGTGATAGTGCCCAACGATCCGGGCTGCGTAGAGGCGCTGGGCTCGGAGCGGTTCGGTGGGATCTACGCGCATGGCGACGTTGAGGACATGGCAGATCGCCTTCGCGCCGCCCTCGCTGCGACCGACCCCGCTCGTGCACTCGGCGCACGCAATCGGGTGTTGGCCGAGTACGACTGGCGCGTGGTAGCGACTCGACTCGATGCGATCTATGACGGCAGTTCCGCACGACGCGCCTGATCCGGATGCAGACCTTGCGGCAGGATTCCGACAGGCGACCGAGAGTCACGTTCTGCGTCTACGACAAGCCGGGCCACGTCGGTGGTCCGGTCACGTGGATCATACGACTGGTGCCCGCGCTTCGCTCGCTCGGGATCGACGTGAACTGCCTGTTTCTTCTTCACCGGGGCGATACCGGCCCTGCGTTGTCGGCGCTGCGCGCCGATGGGGTCGATTGCAGGTCCGTCATCTGCCACGATCGCACTGAAGATCGTGTTCGCTGGATACTTGAGCGGCTGCGAGAGAACCCTCCCGATGTCTTCGTTCCGAACCTGGTCGTTGCGGGTTATTTCGCGGGAAGGTGGGCGCGTGCATCGGGTATTCCGACCGTCGGCGTCGTGCATTCCGACGATGAGTTCTACCGCGCCCTTCAGGACGACTTTGTCTTCGGGCACCCTGCATTTCGCGTGGCGGCGCTCGTTTGCGTATCACGCGAGCTCGAGCAGCAAGTCACACTGCGTACGCCTTTCGAAACCATCGTTCGGCGAATTCCCTGCGGAGTTCCCATTCCGGAAAGGCGCGTCACTCGATCGCCATCAGCGCTGCGCATTGCATATGTTGGGCGACTCGCTGACGAACAGAAGCGCGCTTCGGATGTTGCCCGCGCGTTGTGCAGGGTAGTGCGTGAGGTACCGGGCACCGAGGCGGTATTGTACGGCGACGGACCGGAAGCGCAAAGAGTTGCCGCAATAATCGAGAGCGATGGCGCCGGTCTGCCGGTGCGGCTCGGCGGATCGATCGAGAGCGAGCTCATGCAGGAGCGAATGCTCGATTGCGACGTCATCGTCCTGCTTTCGGACTATGAAGGGCTGCCGATTGCGCTCATGGAAGCGATGGGCTGTGGTTGCGTCCCCGTCTGCCTGCGCGTGCGCAGCGGTATTCCGGAGCTGGTGGAGGACGGCGTGACGGGTCTCTTGGTGGATGACCGGGGCGACGATTTCGTGCGTGCAATTCGTCGGCTGCGGGACGAGCCGGAGCTTCTCGAAGCGCTTTCCCATGCCGCGCGCGCTTTCATCGAGGCGTCCTACTCGAACGACGATTGTGCCCGCGACTGGGCCAGTCTTCTGCGTGAGCTGCGGGGACGCGCGACACCGAGGCGGCGCCTGCGAGTGCCCTCCCGTATCCGACTCCTGCCGTTGAACGCGACCCTCGAGTCGGTCGAGCTGCGAAGTCCCTTGCCCTCTCTGCCGGAGCGAGTCTACCGCCGCGGACGACTGCTGGCAGGGCGCGTCAAGCGTGTACTGCTCGGACAGCCGGTTTCCTGACCGGAAACGATTACTACCTCTCGCCATACAATTCCGGAATGGGAACTCTCTGCATCATCGGCGTCGATGACAACCTCGTACTGAAGGACTTCATCAGGGCGCACGTCGAGTACCTGTATGGCGACAAGGTCTGTGTCGACCACTGGTATCCGGAATACCGGTACGAAGGCAGAACGATTCGCCACTTCTACTCGGACAACCCGCGCCTGATGAAGGCGCGGAAACTTCTGCCGCAGGCGCTCTACCATCGGCTGGTCACTCGTCATGAGCTGTCCGAAGCATCGATACACGCGGCTCTCGCCGGATTCTTCCGCGAACACAAAGTCGACGTGATCCTGGCCGAGTTCGGCACGGCCGGGGCCGATATCTACAAGCATGCACGAAAGCTCGACATTCCCCTCGTGGTGCATTTTCATGGACACGACGCGCATCGACTGCCTTTCATTGCCGCCTACCTCGAGCGCTATCGCGAGATGTTTCATTACGCGTTTCGCGTGATCAGCGTCTCTCACTTCATGACCAACGCTCTGGTGCGTCTCGGAGCCGATCCCTCGCGGATCGTCTACAATCCGTATGGACCCAGGGAAATCTTCTACGCCAACGAGCCGGATTTCCGCCGCACTATCATTTCCCTGGGACGCTTTACCGACATCAAGGCGAGCCATCTTACCCTCATGGCTTTCCGCGATGCGCTCAGCGACTTTCCGGACGCGAGACTGGTGATGGCGGGTGACGGAGAGCTGCTGGAATGCTGCAGGTCACTGGCACAGGTCTGGGGCATTACCGATAGTGTTTCGTTTCCCGGTGCGATCCCTCACGCTCGAATACTTCCTTACTTCGCTGGCGCATGTTGCTTCGCTCAACACTCGGTTGTCCCTTCCTATGGCGACGCTGAAGGCACACCAGTGACGATTCTGGAGGCCCAGGCGGCGGGCCTTCCAGTGATCTCGACGCGACACGCGGGAATCACTGACGCGGTTCTCGACGGCCGAACCGGATTCCTTGTCGAGGAGAGAGATGTTGCGGGAATGGCTGCACACATGCGTACGCTGCTCGGCGACCAGCAGCTGTGCCGCGACATGGGCACGAAGGCGCGAGATCATATCCGCTCCAACTACAGTATCGAGCGGCACATCAGCCGCCTTCAGGAAGCGATAGATGGCGCCCGGGCTCAGTAGCATGCTTCGCGTTCTGGTGGCCAACATTCCTCTGTCGGCGAACCGCTTCCTGGTGGACCTCAACGAAGCGCTTGCACGGCAGTGCGAGGTGGTGCACGGCGGCGATTCATTCTGGACAATGACTGGTGAACATGACGTGGTGCAACTTCATTTTCCGGAGTACCTGACGTACGACATCGAGGCTTCGTACAGGAATGGTCTTACCGCCGAGACTATCGATGCGGTGGAAACGCGGCTCCGCTATTGGTCCGGTCGCGCGTCCATCGTCGTCACGCGTCACAACCTCCTTCCCCACGACGCGAGTGCGGACGCGGTGTGGGAGCGCATGTACGAGACCGTCTATCGATACGCCGACGGGGTCGTGCATTTCGCTCACGCCAGCGTCGAGGAATTCAGGGAGCGTTACCGTCACACTCGTTTTCACCGCGGGCAACCTCTGCACGCGATCATCCCTCATCACAACTACCTTTCGCTTCCCAACGACACGGACAGAGACGGCGCGAGAAAAACGCTGGGCATTCCTCGCGACGCCAGCGTGATGCTCGTGTTCGGGTCGATTCGCGGGGAGGCCGAGCGACAGCTCGTGCTCGATACCTTTCGAGGGATCCGCCAGCCGGCGCCTGTTCTTCTCGTTTCCCGGTGGAACGAGAAGCTGGCTGAAGTATCCTTGATCCGGCTGAAGTACTGGCTGCGCGACATCACCCGTCTCTACTATCGCCTTCATCCCCGCTATCGCTTGAACTACGGCTTCATCGAGGAGAACGATACGCAGCTTTATCTCAACGCTGCAGACGTCCTCTTCATACCAAGGCTTCACGTGCTGAACTCAGGCAACATCACTCTCGGAATGACGTTTGGACGCGTGGTGGTTGGGCCGGACTCGTGGGACGTGGGCGAGCTGCTCCGCGAAACCGGCAATCCGGTCTTCGATCCCGATCGGCCGGAGACCGCAGCGGCCGCGGTCGATAAAGGATTTGACCTGGCGCGCCAAGGAAAGGTCGGCGCCGCCAACAAACAGCTTGCGCTGTCTCAGTGGAGCGCCGACCAGTGCGCCGAGCGGTACGTGCAGTTCTTTCGCGAACTGGACAGCCGTGTCGAGGTCGCCGTGATGCACGTGTGACACCCTCGAATCCGCAATGTTGATCGACCGCATTTCATCGTCGCTCGCTTTCCGGCTTTCGTCGAACAAGCGAAAGGTGGCCCGCCAGTGGCGCAAACTGCGAAGTGCATCGGACTCGCAGGGAGAATCCAAGTATTCCCGTTTCGCCAGAGAGCTCGAAGCATGCGCGGGGCCCCTGGCCGGCAAGCGCCTGCTCGAGATCGGCAGCGACACCGATGGGAACCTGCTGCGGGCGTGCATCGAGCGCGGGAACCTGTCATCCGCCGTCGGAGTTAACCCGGCGATCACTCGAAACCTCGAGGCGGGAAAGATTCAGATGCTCGGGGTTGATGCCCGCTCTCTTCCCTTTCCCGAGTCGTCGTTCGACATGGCGGTGTCGCTGTCGGTCTTCGAGCACGTGTTCGACCTCTCCGCGGTGCTGGAAGAATGTCATCGGGTGTTGAAGCCGGCGGAGTTCTTTATGCGGAGTTCGGTCCAATCTGGCCGTCGAGCTGGGGGCACCACCTGTGGCTGTATCACGGTGGCGAAGTTGTGGATTGGCGCACACATCCGTTGCCTCCATACGCACACCTGCTCATGACCCGCGACGAGCTCGAGGCGTGGTGCAACGCACAGTACGGGGACGCTGACCTCAGCGGCAAGATCGTCTCATTCGTTTTTGATTCGACGGAGCAGAACGGCTCTTCTTCAGCGACTATGAGCATGCTGTCGGCAGCAGCAGTTTTGAAACGATTTTCCTCGTCGGAGAGCCGGACGTCCCATTTCCTGCGGGGGCGCCGACGGTCGACTACATCGAGACGTTCTCGCGATTAAAGCAACAATGTCCCGAAAAATCCGGTTTCGGCTACCATCTGGTAAGAACAATGCTGGCTGCCAGAGCGTGACTCAGGGTGCTGTGCGAACAGACGATTCCGCAAGAAGGATTCGGTCGCGCAAGCTCAGCATGTCGCCCATCGTTCGAGGCTGAAGATGAGCGGTGATGCGCTCCCAGTACTGTGCCCCGTGCAACAGGAGATGGTTCGCGTACGCCTTGCCGATGCCGCTGGCAGCGAGCTTAGCAAGGGCATCGGAGCCAATCCCGGCTCTCAACCAGTAAAGCCCAGGGTCTTGACGGCGCTGATAGGCATTCCTTATCCGCTGCCTGACACCACCCGGTGGCCACGTATGCGAAACCAGCTCGTACGAGGTCGAGAGAAGCCGACCTACACTCGCAGACTGATCCGGTTGCCATCTTTCGAACCAGCCTGCCGCCACCCTTCGTGGAATCAGCGCGGGATCGAGGAACATGTGCAGATCGCTTCGATTAGTCGCGAGAGTTGCTCCGCCCTCGCGGGCGAGATGCTCGAGTGCGGCTTCGGTATAGAACGACACGTGCTGTCCGTGCTCGAGTGCGTAATACCACCAGTCGTGGGCCGGCGGGACAGGCTCCGGGAGAAGCAGCGTCGAGAAAACGACGTTCGGCGACAACTGACGCATCGCCTGTGTTTCGACTCGAGGGTCCGCGAGGTGCTCGAACAGCTCGAAGGCGGTCAGGCTGGCCGGCGCCCCGGAGCTCGCATCATATTCAAATCCTCGCGCAAAGAGCTTGCTGCTGTAGCGATCCTGCCAGAAAAAATCGAAGCCGGCGTCCCGCATCATCCTCGTGAAAAGCCCGTACCCTCCGCCATAGTCAAGGAACGGCGGCTCGGCTCCGAAGAACGAAAAAAGAATCGTTCCAACCACCGGGACAAAGCGGCTGTTGCGGACGAGTATCCCTGTATCGGTGAGGTTGATCGGCGAAGCGTAGGCTTAGGCGAGCCAGTGTGGCGCCTCGGTCTGGACGTAACCGGTATGGCGGCATCGAAAGTACGAGACGTCGTACTTTCCCATGATGCGCGTTCGAAAGACAAGGTCGGTCGCTCCACCCGTTATATGGCTATTCACGTCGACCCGCCTCCGATATGAATGGAGCCGCGTTGGCCCCCGTCGTCCTCTTCGTTTACGACCGGCCTGAACATACTCGCAATACACTGCTGGCTCTCAGCGCCAACAGGCTTGCGGCGGAGTCCGCGCTGCATGTTTTCTGCGACGGTCCAAAATCGTCCGCTACCGATGCGGACCGTCGCAGAATCGAGGAAGTCCGCCATCTCGTGCGCAGCCGCGCGTGGTGCGGGCGTGTGACAGTTCATGAAAGAGACGTCAATCTCGGGCTGGCAAGCTCGATTCGCGATGGGGTCGACACAATTCTCGAGTCACATGACAGTATCATTGTGCTCGAGGACGACATCGTTACGTCGCCGGGCTTCCTCCAGTATATGAACGATGCGCTGAGCGTCTACTCGGCACGCGAATACGTCATGCACGTTACGGGCTATCTGCCACGAACGAGCTACCAATGGGCTCTTCCGCCAACGTTCCTGGCCAGGTACATGAGCTGCTGGGGCTGGAGGACGTGGCGTCGCGCCTGGAAGCTCGCCAGATGGAACGCGGCCGAGCTGCTCGGCGATCTCGACAGGCATCCCGGGGGTAGACAACAGTTCGATCTCGGTGGAACTGCAGGTTTTGCCGAACAACTCGAAGCAAACCGCCGAGGCGAGCTGCGCACCTGGGCGGTATACTGGGGCGTGTCCATCTATCTGGCGGGCGGGCTCTGCGTGTTTCCCGGTCGATCGCTCGTCAGGAACGTGGGCACCGACGGCACGGGCGAGAATTTCACGACGGACCAGTCGGAGCGCTACGACGTCGAGCTGGCGGACAGAATCGGCGTAAGAGTTCACCCCAACCGCGAGTCAGTTCGGGGCCGCGCGTACCTGCGCGCATTCCACCGGCATGGAAAACATTCCGGCCTCCGCAGGAGGGCATGGTTGGCGTTGGGCCGGGCCAAACATCGCGCCCCACAAACCCTTCGCTAGAAGCGCCGCGGCCGTGAAAGTCCTCTACGATTTCCAGATCTTCACGCTGCAGAAATACGGCGGCGTATCACGGTACTTCCACGAGCTGATGCAGCATTATCGCCGCACGGGCGAGATCCAGTTCGAATTGGGAATCAGACACACCGGAAATCAGTATCTCCTCGACGGCGCCTCACGTGGGCAGCTCCCTTCTCCGCCTCCGACGAAGACGATCGATGATTTCCTCGGCGGAAAGAAATTCAGGGGAAAAGGCAGGCCGTTCCGCCTGTACAGCGAGTTCGCCAAAGGAGTCGACGCGTACGATGAGGACAAGCGGTACAGCGCGGAGCTCCTGACGGGTGGAGACTACGACGTATTTCACCCGACGCATTACCGGCCCTACTTCCTCGACCTGATCGGCGACAGGCCGCTGGTGGTCACCGTGCACGACATGAACCACGAGATATTCCCGGAGCATTTCCCGCTCGACAACGAGACGTCGGGGTGGAAGCGCCGCGCAATTACACGCGCCGACCAGGTGATCGCTGTCTCCAGCAACACGAAAACCGACATCACCAGGTTTCTCGATGTCGACCCTGACAAGATCACGGTGATCCCGCACGCTTCCAATCTCAACACCACGGAGTTCGGCAGCCACGCGCTCCTGCTTCCCGAGCGATTCATCGCCTACGTCGGCAACGGAACCCAGTACAAGAATTTCTATTTTCTGGTCGAGGCCCTTCGTCACACAGCTGACCCCGATCTCAACGTTGTGTGCTTCGGCAGCTATCCGTTTCGCGACGAAGAGCGGGCGTTTTTCGCCAGCCACGATGTTTCACACCGGCTTCATCATGTGGAGCTGGACGACGACCGCCTTGCCGAGGGCTACAAGCGCCCCGTCGCATTTGTTTATCCGTCGCTCTACGGGGGCTTCGGCATTCCGATCCTGGAGGCCTTCAACTGCGGGTGCCCGGTGATCTGCAGCAATGCCAGTTCATTTCCCGAAGTGGCAGGCGATGCCGCTCTGTACTTCGAGCCAAAGGACATCGCCGGTCTCGTCTCGGCAATCGACCGCCTCAGCGCTGATGAGGGT
>JALYOO010000130.1 GCA_030856845.1 Gemmatimonadota bacterium | reverse complement strand
CTCCAGGGACCACGGAGTGACCATCACGCCGATTGCCGGGCTGCGTACCAGTCACGGACTTGGACTCGTCCCGCGGATAGGAGTGGTGCGATACGCCTACGGATTCAATCGAGTTCCCTACGCCTCGATGCTTGGCGCCGACGTCGCGTATTCCACCTCGGTTCAGGGTTTCGAGATACGGGCAAGAGGTGACAAGCGATTCCAGAGCTCGTCACTTCACCTGCCGTTTACCGCTGGAATGTCGCAGCTGGAGGTGGTTGAATTCCGGGGCTTCGGCAATGACGTTCCCGACCTTCGCGGGGACTTCTACGATGTTCGCCAGCGCCACTACTCGTTTTTTCCGGCGGCGGCCCTTTCGCTGGGCCCGAAGAGCGATGTATCGCTGGGCCCGATCTTCCGCTACACCACCACCGACAGCTCTGCCAATAGGTTCATTGCAGAACAACGACCCTACGGTTTTGGAGAGTTCGGACAGACGGGTGTCCGGCTTAAGCTTGCGTATGACACGCGGTTCGATCAGACGGGCAGTACCGCCGAGGTTGATGTGCCGTTCAGCACCGAAGAGAATCCGCCGGTTTGGGGATGGCTCGATCTCACCGGCAGCCTCTACCCGGCGATGTGGGATGCGGAATCCGCCTATCGCGACGTATCGGGTACGGCCGCGGCGTACGTCACGATCCCGGTCTTCAAACGCCCGGTGCTGGCGCTTCGCGCAGGCGGCCGGAAGCTGTTCGGTGACTTCCCGTACTTCGATGCTGCATTCATCGGCGGAGGCGGGTCGCTTCGCACGGAGTATCGCCAGCGTTATGCGGGCGACGCGTCGCTGTTCGGGACCGCCGAGCTGCGCGTGCCGATCGCAAAGTTTGCATTCATACTCCCTCTCGACGTCGGAGCGCTCGGTTTCGTCGACATGGCAAGAGTGTACGTTGACGGCGAGTCACCTGGTGGATGGCATAGAGGAACAGGAGCGGGATTCTGGGTCGGGGTGGTGAGCCCGGCAACCAATGTGAACGTGACTTACACGAACCACCCGGACCGCAAGGTGCAGGTCAGTCTCGGCTTCGCGTTCTGAGAACTGGCGCGAAACCTCGACTTTTCAATAGCTCACGAATGACAGGTTTTGTGCGGAGCAGATCTTTTTTGTGGATGGCGCTTCCCGTGCTCGCCTTTGGCTGCGACGGATGCAACTACGGACTCAGGCCCACTCCGCCGCCGGTGGCAGACGCCCCGTCGGCGGAAGTTGCGCTGGCCGGTGCCAAGGTGATGATCGGCGCCGGCGACATCGCCGAATGCGGCAAGTCGGATGACGAGAGAACTTCAGTGCTCGTCGACAGCGTGCTGCGCGCGAACGCCGCGGCGAGCGTCGAGACCGTGGTGTTCACGCTTGGAGATCACGCTTACCCCGAGGCTTCTCCCCGCTACCTCTCCCGGTGTTTTACTCCCTCGTGGGGCGACACGAGCAAGCTGATCATGCGATCCATTAGACCGTCCATCGGTAACCATGACTTTCAGGCGGAGCGAGGGGCGCCCTACTACAGGTATTTCGGAGAGCGCGCCGGCCCGGCAGGCAAGGGTTACTACAGTTATCAGGTCGGCGACTGGCATGTCATTGTACTGAACAGCGAACTGGCGGTAGATGGTCTGGTGGGAGAGCGAAGAGAACAGGAAGAATGGCTGCGCGCGGACGTCACAAAAAACCGACGTCTCTGCACGCTGGCGTACTTTCACAAGCCGTTGTTCAGCTCTTCATGGCGCCGCGGGTCACCTGCTGTCGAAAGGCTATGGGCGATTCTGTATGCCAGCGATGTCGAGCTCATTCTCAACGGCCACGATCACAAGTACGAGCGATTCGCCCCACAGACCCCGGCTGGTGCGCCCGACAGTGTCAAGGGTATCGAGCAGATAATCGTTGGTACCGGAGGATCAGACCTTACCGGATTCAAGTCGGTATTCGGGTTCAGGTCGGCTTCACTCGCGTCCAATTCGGTGGTGCGTATCGAGGGGCATTTTGGGGTTCTCATCATCACCCTTGGATCGGATCAGTATCGCACGGCATTCCTCGCTACGGATGGCCGTGTGTGGGACAGGAACGGTCGAAAATGCAGGTAGACGGAACGCTATCGCCTGAAATCGATATGGACGGCGAGCCAGCGCGTTCGCGGCCCGCCCAATCGCGCGCCGGCGAATCGGCGCCCGCTCAATCCCCGCCAGATCAATCGCCTGCTGCCTCGGGCGAGTGGCCGCTCGCTCCACTACTCAGCCTTCCCACGGGCGAGTGGCCCGTGAGCGAGGACGAAGTTCCTGCCTACAGCCGCGATCGGATGTCGCATCAGCACATCATCTCCGCCCGATATTTCGCGAGGACTGTGCAGGAGATCGAAGACGGAGATCTGAACGCGATCACGCCGGAGGAGAAGCTAAGCCACCGCGCGTTTGCCACCGCCGCTGTGTTCTCCGCCGCATCTTTTCTCGAGGCATCCATCAACGAGCTCTATCTGGAGCTCCAGAAGCTCAGTCAGTCATCGCAGGCGCAACTGCGTCGCGAGCTGGCGATGCTGCCGCGAGTGTGGCCGCAAATCGTCACATCCCCGGTGCTCCACAAGTATCAGCTCGCGCTTTCCGTTGCTGACGGCGATCAGTACAACGAGAGCAAAGCGCCGTTTCTCGACGCGGACAGCCTGACGCACCTTCGCGACGCGCTGCTCAGCTACCGTCCGGACTGGGAGGACCGGCGAGGGAAGCACCGAACGTTGGAGAAGCGACTCCAGGCGAAGTTTGCGCCAAGTGCCCTGGTGTCTGATCAGGCGCCGTGGTTTCCGGACCGTTGTCTCGGCGCCGGTTGCGCGAAGTGGGCGGTGAAGACGGTCGAGCTTTTCAGCGACGATTTTTCGCATCGCATGGCAATCCCCTCGCGTCCGCTTAGCGGGGGCGCTGCCGCGGGCTGATGATAGCGGGGATTGGCGTCAACGACGCCACTCCGCCGCGGCTCCCGCATTGCCTGCACGATCTACCGCTTGGACGAGAACCCGCTCGACATTTGCATCGAGAGGAATCGAGCGCAGTGACGCGAACAGCACCCGTGTAACCCATCCTCCCGAAGCTCTGGTGCGCACTGCCCACCATCGAGCTTCTTCGCCTGCGGCGGGGCTGATCTGAAGGGCGCTGCCAGATACGGCCAGCGTCGGGGCCAATGGAGGGGTGCCGTCGAGCCAGGGCATGGCGGGCACGAGCGCACCGTTCTTGTAGATCTCAGTCTGAAGCGTTGCAGCAAGGGCTCCGCCATTTCGTTTCAGCGTCGTCGTCGTGTTGTAGAGAAGGTGGCCGCTGGCCTGGGGACGACTGCGTGTCGCGCGGATCTGGTCGGGAATCTCCTGCATCGCGAACGCGCTCGACGTACCGTCGTTCACGCGATAGGCGGCGAGTCCGGGCCAGACGTGACGAGCAGCCGAGTTCTGCGACAGCCACCAGTCGAGCAATAGCGGATAGGACTGCTGCGGTGCCGCAATCGACCAGTACAACTGGGGGGCGAGGTAGTCGACCCATCCCTGCTGCAGCCACTTCCGTGAGTCGGCGTAGATGGATGCATACGCGTCGAGACCGTTGATCCCCGGCGGAAACCCCGGACGCCAGATCCCGAACGGCGAGATGCCGACCTTCACCGTCCGCTTGATGTCGTGCACTTCGCGATACATGCGCTCCACGAACCGGTCGATGTTCGCCCGCCGCCAGTCATCGCGGGCCATGCCGGAGCCGTACTTCGCGAACGTCGCATCGTCGGGGAACGGGAGCGGCCGCCCGGTATTGTCGTTCTGGACGTACGGATAGAAGTAATCGTCGGCATGGATGCCGTCGATGTCGTACCGACGTACTATGTCGGCGATGACGCGCATCGAGTGATCCTGAACATCGGGCTCGCCGGGATCCATCCAGATATTTCTGCCGTAAACGCGCACGAGATCGCGTCTCGTCCTGAACAGATGCAGCGAAGCGAGCTTTGACGTGTCGGAGGTGTTGCCCGCGCGGAACGGGTTGACCCATGCATGAAGCTCCATCCCGCGAGCGTGTGCTTCCTGAATGGCGAAGGCGAGCGGATCGTACCCAGGGCTCGATCCCTGCGTGCCGGTGAGCATGACGCCCCATGGCTCGAGCGCCGATTCGTAGAGAGCGTCGCCGGCGGGCCGGATATGAAGAACGATCGTGTTGATGCCGGTAGTCGCGGCGCGCGTCATGATGTCAGCCAGCTCCGCCCGTTGCTGGTCTGCCGGCAGCGATGACCTGCTTGGCCAGTCGATATTGGCAACCGTGGCGATCCAGAGGCCGCGCATCTCGCGCTGCACGGCTGGGGCGGCTGTATCCGCCGGCGTCACGGGAGGCGGGGTCGTGATGTCAGTCCCCGATGACGAGCAGGCGGCGATGGCAGCCGCCAGAATTGGAACAAGGCAGCGTTTGATCGGATTTCTGATGGTCCTCACAGCGTTCATCCGTTCAGCTTGCATGACAGGACGGCCGTTCGCAAGGCGCGGCGATACGCTGCAGCATCGATGGCAAGCGGCACAGTCGACGAAATCTTCGGGATTGGTCATACAAAGTGCTTACAACAATCAGAACCGTCTCTCGCTACAATAAACCTCGGCCGATCGTCGGAGGTCGGCCACACGGTCCAGAGATTTCCGCCTCACAACCCAAAGTGACTCTCTTACAACGATGACGATTCTTCGCCCCATGATGGTGTCTGTTATCCTTGCAACCGCCGTCGTGCGGCACGCCGCAGCACAGCAGCCCACACCGCAGCCGCCCGCTACACGGCAGGCGGCCCCGCAACGGTCTGCATCAAACCACAATAGTGACGCGCCGCGGGCGACCGCCACGAGACTCAACGGCACTGTGCGTATCGATGGGGTGCTGTCTGAAGCTCAGTGGCGGAGTGCAGCGCCGCTCAGCGCTTTCACTCAGCTCGATCCCGCGGAAGGTCGGCCGGCAAGCGAACAGAGCGACATCCGTGTGATGTACGACGACGACGCGCTGTACATCGGAGCGATACTGTACGATCGCAACGCGGTTCGCGGCAGGCTCGGAAGGCGCGACATGGACATGACGGCCTCCGACTGGCTCACCGTGATTCTCGATACCAATCACGATCACCGCACGGCCGTCGGGTTCGAGGTCAATCCTCTCGGGGTGCGTCGCGACCAGACGCGCTCACCATCGAACGAGGACGACTCGTGGGAACCGGTATGGGAAGCCGAGACAACGGTGAGTGACTCGGGATGGGTGGCGGAGATGCGCATTCCATTCAGTCAACTGAGGTTCACGGGAAGGTCGGACCTCGAATGGGGTCTTCAGGTGGAGCGGCAGATCGCACGAAATCAGGAGTTCTC
>JALYOO010000409.1 GCA_030856845.1 Gemmatimonadota bacterium | reverse complement strand
CGCCCTTGTCGGCCACGCCTCTTATCCGATTCCTGTTCGTCGCCCCGCAGGTCTCGCTACTCCGCTTCTTTCAGCGACTCCCTCACGAGCATCGCCTTGCGGTTCGCTCGGGTCGTTGCGATCAACTCCCCAAAGGACTTGCACCTCCAAGTGAATGGTCATGCTGGGCACAACACGAAGAAAAAGCTCCCGCGGCGAACCGCGGGAGCGTTTTTACATCTCGGCAGGAATTGCCTAGTTGCGCGAGCTCTTCCTTACCTGATCCCGATACTGCTCACTGGCATAGATCGCGATCTCGACACGGCGATTCTGCTGCTTGCCGCTTTCGTCGCCGTTGGAAGCGACCGGCTCCATCTCGCCCCTTCCGCTCGTTTGAATTCTGTTGCTTGGAACTCCCTGTGACCGAAGGTATGCCGATGCGGCATTCGACCGCCGCTGGGACAGGCTCATGTTGTAGGCATCTTCACCCTGGCTGTCCGTATGCCCGACGATCAGCAGATTTGAGTTGCCAAATTTATTCAGGCTCATCGCCAGCTCCCGAAGATTGGCTGCGGCTTCGGGGCGAATGCGGTCCGAATCGAAATCGAACAGTAATCCGGAATCGAAGGTCACCTGAATGCCTTCGCCGACTCTCTCGACCTTGGCGCCTGTTACAGACTGATCGATCTCCTTCGCCTGCTGGTCCATCTGATGCCCGATGATCGCGCCTGCTGCGCCACCAACGACAGCACCGATGATCGCTCCCTTCGCCGTCGAGCCACCAGTGTTGTTGCCGATGACACCACCGACTGCTGCGCCGGTCGTCGCACCGATCACCGCGCCGCGTTCCTTGCTGCTCATGCTTGCACAGGCGGAAAGTGCAAGCGATCCAATTACTATCATGGCGCCGAGCGCCCGTTGTCTATTCACCATTGAGTTCATCCTGTTGATCCTCCGTTGATCCTCCGTTGATCCTCCGTTGAGCTGAAACCGTGTCCGAAAAGCGGATACATGTTGTATCAGCTCCGGCGGCACGATGTTCCGCTTCACCAGTCATTTGTCGCTGCTTTCGTCCTGGTCCGGAGTGGAACTTTCGACCGCTTCCGCCTCTTCCTTCTTGGCGGTCTCCGAGCTTTGGAATTCATGCTTCTCCTCCTGATAGATCCCCTCGTCTTCCGGACGGAACTTCTTGTCCGTGTTCATCCCGTCATGATTTACGTGAAAGTGGGATCCCTTGGGCATTGGCTCTCCTCTGAGGTTCGTGTACCACAGGTACACGAATCGTGCCTTGAATTCGCACGCAACGAAAAAAGGATGACGGCTGAACATGTCATCCTCGTGGACTTCAGCGAATTGGGGTTTGCTACTGCTTTAGCGACAGATGATATCCGGCGCCGAACCGGAATGTCGTCACGTCCTTTGGCACCGAGTAGACCTGAGCCGATAGATCAACAGAGTTGAAAATCTGCGCACTCAATCCACCAATGAGCACCGGCCGCGTGAGATCCACCTGGACTACTGTGTTGTCAGTCAGGCCTGCTCCGTCCGTAAACCCTGCTTCAAACCGCGGCCGGAGAAAGTTGACGCCGCCTCCGGCATAGAATCCGACGCGTCCGTCGTAGGCCGCAGTGCCGATGACACCCTCGACGCCAAACATTCGCGGCTTGAACGTGTCGTTCGATTCGCGTGTGCCGTAGCACGGCTCGGCCGCGGATGACTGCTGGAGTCCGTTCTCCGGACAGATGATCGGCCCCCGTACTCTCCCGATGGTTCCGTGAAGCCGCAGCATCACGTTCATCGAGTTGCCCATCTCTTCTCTCGAGATACGCTGGGTCTTCGAGAGCGCCACGCTTCCGAGATTTGGCTCCGTATCGTTGATCCGGATCGGCGCAACGTAGCTCGCCTCGATCGCGAAATGTGCAGGGAGCGCCAGTGTGATTCTGGGCCTCGCGAAGAACTGAGACAGCTCCGTGTTGACGCTGTTGTTCGCCAGACATTCTCCCGTTTGCTGGATCGCTGGATCTGCGTCCGGGACCTGTCCGCCCTCGACTCCGAGTCTCAGCGTCCACGATGGCTGATATTCCGGTGCACTCGAAGGAGAAAACGCAATCGGCGCTACGTAGAACGCGAGCAGCTTTGCTTCGTTGCTGTCCCTTGCGGGCCTGCATTGTCCATTTCCCGTGACGGGAACAGCGAACGCCAGCGCCGAAAGTACAGTGACCCACCGCGTCATTACTTGCGCAGC
>JALYOO010000103.1 GCA_030856845.1 Gemmatimonadota bacterium | reverse complement strand
CTTATTGCTGAAGCGTGAGGGCGTGGCGGCGATCATGATTCGCTGTTACGCACTGACTATCAGAGCCGTGACCATGCCGAACATGCCGTGGTCCGATTCCGCATGAGGAAGGACGTGGCAATGAAATGCCCACGTTCCCGGGTTGTTGCAGTTCACGATCACGTCCCATCTCTCGCCCGGCGCGATGTTCAATGTGTCGCATTTCCAGGGAGCCGGCTGCATCCAGCCATCCTTGGCAATTACCGTCATGTGCATTCCGTGCAGGTGCATGGGATGGATCATCATCCCCTCATTCATGAACCTTACCCGGACTTTTTGTCCCAGCTTGGCGCTGATTGGCTCGGTGGCGGGAAAGCCCTTCCCGTTCAGCGTATAGCCGTGCATGCCATCATTCAGGATCATCACATGGTCCACATCGGCGCGCTCGCTGGCGCGCGGACGGCGCGGCTCGACAATGAACGCTCCCAGGAGGCCCAAGCCGACCTGTTTGGCGGCATTGTGATGCGAGTGATACATGTGTGAGCCATGGTTGCCGATCGGAGCCGTGAACTCGTAAGTGAACGACTGGCCGGGCTTTACCGGGGGCTGAGTAATGAAAGGGACCCCGTCCATATTGTTCGGAAGCTCGACGCCGTGAAAATGAATTGCCGTTGATTCGGGTAACTTGTTAGTGAGAACAAGCCGTACCTTGTCGCCTTCGCGTACGCGAATCTGGGGCCCGGGCACCTGCCCATTGTACGCCCACGCCTCGACCTTCTTGCCGGGTTCGGTTTCCCACTGAATCACCTCGGCGGTGATGTCGTAGACCTTCACCCCGTTTTCGATCCGGGCCTGCATGAGCTGGTTGCCTTTCCCCTCGGTCTTCGCGGGGAAAGCCTTGATTCCGGCTTCGTGCATCCTGTCCATCGCCTCCGCGGCCGCCGCTACGGACACCGGCGCGGGGTTCGGTGCGGTCGTTCCACCACTGGCATCTGCCCGTTTCGCGGCAGGATTCTGTGCGGCGGAGTCGCCACAAGCCGCAAGCGCCCCGCCGGCGATTACCGTCGCCGCGGCGCTCTTGAAGAAGCTGCGCCTCGAGGCGATGCTGTAAAGGAGATCGGTTGCGTGATCTGGTATGGATTTATCTGTCATGGGATAGCTCGCTCGGGTTGTGCGTGAGTGGAATACTCAAGCTATCCCCTGCGGTTTGGGCGCTCTGTCGGGAGGACGTTGATCCTTCCGCCGAATTCCTTTAGGCTTTGTAGGGGAATTCCCTCCATACTCCAGCCGGGAAACCGGCGGCGCCACGCAGCGCTTCCCCAACACGGATTTCTGAATGCAGGATCGACAGGACGAGGACAGTTCGGAGAGCGACTGCAGCGCCGCACCGAGCTTCATCGAGCTCGACCGTCAGCGGTGCGAGGAGTTGCTGCGCCGACACCGGGTTGGCCGCCTCGCGTACACCCTGCACGATCGAGTGCAGATCGTCCCCATTCATTTCATTTATGACGACGGCTGGATCTACGGCCGAACCAGTGTCGGCGGAAAATTGAACACGCTGGAGAGAAACAAGTCGGTCGCATTTGAAATCGATCAGTCCGACGGCGTGTTCAGCTGGAAAAGTGTTGTAGTGCATGGTGCCTTTTACTTCATCGGTCGCGGGGCAGAGGCTGACGAGCAGGTGTTCAAACACGCTGTCGGCTTGATGCGCAAGCTGATCCCCGAAACGCTCGACGAGGTGGACCCTGTTCCCTTTCGGAATCAGCTTTTTCGGATTCATGCCTCCGAGATTACGGGACGCGCAGCCCTCTCCAGCGGTGGCGAAGTTCGGGAGCCCTCTGCGCTCCCACGCTCGGCTTCCATCGGCCAGCCAGAGGCTGATACGAAGCTGCTCGATCAGGTCACCGCGGCAGTTCGGGTAGTCATGGGCGATTCAGCCTCGCAGTTGAGTATCGATGCGTCCGGCGGCGTCGTCGTGCTTGGTGGCAGACTCGATGATTTTACCAGTCGTCGTGCCGTCGAAGACGCGGTCAAGCAGGTAGACGGAGTGCTGGCGATTGTTCAACAGATCGAAACTGATGTACGTCGAGGCGCGAAGCTGACCCCTGG
>JALYOO010000094.1 GCA_030856845.1 Gemmatimonadota bacterium | reverse complement strand
GCTTCGCCCCAGGCGTCATCAGACGGCCAAAGATGCACATTCAAACTCGGCCAGTCAGCGCTTCCGCGCTTGGAGCCCTTGTAAAAAAATCATGGTCGACCTCAAAAACAAATGAGTGTGAAGAGGTGTTCGGCTGCGGACGCGAAACGCCTTCGACAGGCCTGAATCCCGCGGTAAATTTCCATCAACTCCAGACCCGGCATTATGACTCGATTCTCCAGCATCCTCGAAACCGTCGGCAACACCCCCGTCGTCAGAATCAACAAACTCGCTCCTGCCGGCATCGAGCTCTTCGTAAAGATCGAAGCGTTCAACCCGCTCGGCTCCGTGAAAGATCGTCTCGCCCTCGGTGTCATCGAAGATGCCGAGAAAAGCGGCGCACTCAAACCCGGCCAGACGGTGATCGAAGCAACGAGCGGCAACACGGGCATCGGACTCGCGATGGTCTGCGCCGCCAAAGGTTATCCGCTCGTGGTGACGATGGCCGAATCGTTCAGCATCGAGCGCCGGCGCCTGATGCGATTCCTCGGCGCGAAAGTCGTTCTCACACCACCGGCCCTCGGCGCAACGGGAATGGTGAAAATGGCGATCGAGCTGGCGGAGAAGAATGGATGGTACCTGACTCGCCAATTCGAGAACGAGGCTAACGCGGACATGCATTCGCGTACAACGGCGAAGGAGATTCTCGCCGATTTCGCGGGGGATCGACTCGATTACTGGGTCACTGGTTTCGGCACAGGCGGCACGCTCAAAGGCGTAGGCCGTGTGCTCGAGAAGGAGCGGCCGGAAACAAAAATCATCCTCGCCGAGCCAGGCGATGCAGCGATGGTTACGAGCGGAACGAAGCAGGAGCGTAGGGCGGACGGCACGCCGGTCTCGCGACATCCCGCGTGGAAGCCCCATCCTATCCAGGGCTGGAGCCCGGACTTCATTCCCAAGCTCACGGGCGACGCAGTTGAGGCAGGCTACGTCGATCGCGTCATTACAGTGTCAGGCCCCGACGCGATGCGATCGAGCCGCGAGCTAGCGCAGCGCGAGGGAATATTCGTGGGGACATCGGGAGGTGCATCGTTTAGTGCGGCAATCGATGTTGCGAAGGGTGCTGAAAAAGGATCAACCATTCTCTGCATGCTGCCGGATACGGGCGAGCGGTATCTCAGCACGCCGCTGTTCGCCGACATCATGCCCGACATGAACGACGAGGAGCGGTCGATCTTCGAGTCGACATCGACGTTCGCCGATCTTGCAGCAGCCGGAACTGCGCCCGCGCCCGCAGCCGCAGCCGCTTCCGTAGCCGCTCCTCCGCGATAAGCGCGGCGGGCTGATGACCCTAATCTCCGTCGTCAGATGAACAGACTTGTCCGGTCGTCGCTGCCGGTGCTCCTGCTATCTGTCACTCTCGGCGCCACCGCTGACGCCCAGATGCGCACTTCGAGCGTGCGAATCGACTACGTGCACGAGACGCTGCCGAATGGCCTGAACGTGATCTACCATGTGGACCGCAATGCTCCAATCGTAGCGGTCAATACGTGGTACAGCGTCGGCTCCAAGCATGAACAGATAGGCCGTACCGGGCTCGCACATCTCTACGAGCACATCATGCTCTTCAAGGGCTCGCGCAATGTGCGGGACCAGGAGCGTTTTGCGCTGCTGGAGCAGGCAGGTGGACGCGCGGGGCCCGAAATCAACGGAACGACGAGCTTCGATAGAACGAATTACTTCCAGCAGGTGCCGTCGAACCAGCTCGAGCTCGCCCTGTGGATCGAGGCAGATCACATGCGCACCGCGGGTGAAGCGCTCACCATCGAGGCGGTGAACGCGCAACGAGAGATCGTCAAGAACGAGCGGCGCCAGTCGACCGATAACCAGCCGTACGGAAGCTGGGTCGAGAAAATGATCGGACACGCATTTCCCACCGCGCATCCATACAGCCATCACGTCCTTGGCTCGATGCAGGACCTGTCTGCGCAGACTCTCCAGGATGTCAAGACGTTCTTCAGCCAGTACTACTCACCAGACAACGCAGTCATGGTGGTCGCCGGCGACATCGACATAGGCGCAGCGAAGGCTCTGGTCAGAAAACACTTCTCGACGATTCCGCGCGGCCTCCCGCGTCCCGCGCTTCGTTCGACCACAGTGCCCACCACCCTGTCGGGGCCGAAGCGCGAAGTGGTGAACGACGCGAATGCGCGCACACCGGCGGTGTACATGGGTCATCGCGTGCCAGCACAGCGCGCAAAGGAAGCGGCTGCAATACCACTTCTCGCCGCAGTCCTGGGCAGCGGGAGAACCAGTCATCTTTTCTCCACGCTGGTACGGGAGCGTCAGGCAGCGACCAGCGCCGGCGCATTCAGCTTCGGTTTGGTGGAAGGCGCTGACATTCTGATCGCCACTGCGGTGGGACGGCCTGGTGCAAATCCCGATTCTCTCGAGAAGGCGCTGAGCACTGCACTCGACAGCGCGGTCGCAGCGATCACACCAGAACAGCTCGCGCGAGTGAAAGCCAGCGTTCGCTTTCAATTCGTCAACGGACTTCAGACGATGGGCGGCTTCGGTGGTCGCGCGGATCGTCTGGCCGAGGGGCAGACATTCTACGGGAATGCCGATTGGGTGAACCGTCGTCTCGCCGAGCTCGACGCCGTCACGCTCGAACAGCTGCAGACTGCGGCGTCGACATATCTGAGACCGAATAATCGCGTGACACTCGTCTTCGTTCCGGCCGCGCAGAATGCGCCGAAGAGCAACTGATGCGGCGCGATCTGCTTATCAGCCTTTGTGTAATGACGCTCGCCGCGCCCGCCATGGCGCAGCAGCCCGAGCGCGAGACTCCTCCCGCCCCTGGTCCGCTCCGACCCTTCACTGTTCCCGCAATTCGCGAGACACGTTTGCCGAACGGCATCCGTGTAGCGGTCGCGGAGCGTCGCTCTCTCCCGATCGTGCACGCACGAATCATCGTGAATGCGGGGTCGATTCATGAGCCGGCCGAGAAGAGCGGGCTCGCCTCGCTTACGGGGACGCTGCTGATCGAGGGTGGTGCGGGTGGCATGGGATCCGCCGAGCTTGCGCGGCGCATCGACGTGATCGCTGCACAGATTGGCTCATCCGCGACCTACAGCCTGGCGAGTGTCAACGTCACTTCCTTGAGCAATGTTTTCGCGGATGCGCTTGGTCTCGCTGCGACCGCAGTGCGGACACCTTCGTTCGAGGACCGTGAGTTCGGTCGCGTTCGCTCTCAGGCGCTCGCGGGTTACGAGCAGGCGATGTCGAGTGCGGAAGCGGTCGGTGACAGAATGTTCGCCCGCGCGATGTACAGGCCGGAAGCTCCGTACTCCCGCAACCCCGCGGGTACGGCAACGACTCTGAACGCGATCACGCGCGCCGATGTCGTCAACTGGCACGCGCGCATGTACGCTCCCGCCAACACGACGATTCTCTTTGTGGGAGACATCGCGTTCAGCGACGCTGCTGCTCTGGTAACTCGTCTGTTCGGTGACTGGACAGTGCCGGCGCCGGCCATTAAGGTGCCGGCAAATCCCACACAGGCGGCAACGTCGGCACGCGTGATTCTTGTGGACCGGCCGGGCTCGGTGCAGTCGGCGATCTATGTCGGCGTGCCCGGAATCGCGACGGTGGACGACGAATTCTTCAGGATGACCGTGCTCAACCGCATAATGGGCGGCGGATTCACGTCACGCATCAACACCAATCTGCGTGAGCGGCGCGGCTTCACCTACGGTGCCAACACAACTCTCGCTGCACTTCAGAACGCCGGCACTTTCTACGCGTCGAGCTCCGTCAGGACAACGGCGACTGATTCTGCGCTAACCGAAGTGATGAATGAGTTTCGCCGCATCGCGAACGAAACCGTACCCGGGCCTGAATACCAGGCGGCGGTGAACAATCTCGTCGCGAGCTTCCCGGCGTCTGTTCAAAGTGTGCAGGAGCTCGCCAACAGGCTTCAGAC
>JALYOO010000073.1 GCA_030856845.1 Gemmatimonadota bacterium | reverse complement strand
ATTCAGACTCCTCAATGTCCCTGTTGGAACCCACCAGCTGCGGGTGATCCTGATCGGCTTGAAGCCGGCCGTCCGGACAGTCACAGTTGGCGTAGGCGTTACAGCCGCAATAGACGAGATCGTAATGTCGAAGGACGCGCTGGCGCTCGACGAGATAATCGTTACCGGTACACCTGGGGGCGCAAGGCAGCGCGAGGTTGGAAACGCGATCAGCGTTCTCAGCCCGGCGAACTCGCCGGGGATTCCGATCAACCTGGAGACTTTGCTTCAGGCTCAGGCCCCCGGGATGACGGTGCTCCAAGGCTCAGGACAGATCGGAGGCGCTGCCCAGATCCGCCTAAGGGGAAACGTCAGCGCCACCATGAGCAACCAGCCGCTGTTCTATATAGATGGCGTTCGTGTGCGGAGCGATCCATATCCGAATCCCTCCGTGGTGGGGCGTCGAAGCAACAATGAGAGCCAGAGCCCGCTCAACGACATCAACCCGTCCGACATCGAACGGATCGAGATAATCAAGGGAGCGGCTGCATCGACGCTCTATGGGACGGAAGCGGCGGCCGGCGTCATTCAGATCTTCACGAAAAAAGGCCGTTCAGGGCGTACTACATGGGCCCTCGAAACCCAGCAGGGATTCCAGAAATTGCAGCCCTTCGCTCCTGAGCCGGCCCCCTATTTCTACCTCGATCCCTGGCTGAAGAACGGACTCCAGCAGCAGTACAATCTCAGCGTGCAGGGCGGCAGCGAAACGCTGAAATACTACATGTCGGGCTCGGTCGAGGACCGGGAAGGAACGCTGCCGAACGAGGATCTTGGGAGGAAATCGGTTCGGGGAAACTTCTCCTTTACTCCGTTACGCGGTCTTACGCTCGCCTGGAACAACTTCATATCCGCAGCCGAAATCTCGAACGTCGCGGGTGGCGTGAATCCGTCGGGTTTCATCATGGGGGTGATGCGACAGGAGTTCAATCACCTGAGCAGCAAGGACACCGCCGACCTGCAGAAACTGCTCGACCAGGAATTCGGCAGCAGCATCGACCGGATCAATTCCGGCATGACGGCGACGTACACTCCAACGTCCAACTGGTCGCACCGTCTGACTGTCGGATACGACAGGTCGTCCAACGTTCTCAAGCGGCTTCGTCCCTACGGGTTCGTTCTCGAGCCGCGGGGCGATCTCAACATTAGGAACTTCAGGACGGAGCAGGGGACACTCGACTACTCCACCACCCTCGATTTCGGCCTCTCCCGCAGTTTCAGCACGAGCCTCTCTGCTGGCGGACAGTTCACCAGCAACGACGAGGCGACGATCGATGGATACTCGCTGAACTTTCCCGGCCCCACAAACCCAACGCTTTCGACGGGCTCGATCACATCAGTGACCGAGGACCGTCTGCGGGTGCTGACTGGCGGATTCTTTTTACAGAACCTCCTGCGATTCAAGGATCGCTACTTCCTGACTACCGGAGTGCGTGTCGACGGCAACAGCGCGTTCGGATCAGGATTCGGACTTCAGGCGTATCCAAAGATCAGCGGCTCGTACGTCATCCATGAAGAGGGTTTCTGGAGACCGTCGTGGGGCGAAATGAAGCTTCGGTTCGCGGTGGGAAGCGCCGGACGCGCACCCGGCGCGTTCGATGCGCTCAGAACCTGGAATCCTGCGGGCTGGGGCACAAACGCGGCGTACCTCCCCCAGAACATTGGCAATCCCGACCTTGGCCCCGAGCGCACCGTTGAGACGGAGATCGGCTTCGACTGGTCCCTTTTCGACGGCCGTGTCAACGCTGACTTCACTCGCTACGCCGGCAAGACAAAGGACGCCCTCTTTCCCGTGCGATCCATTCCTTCGACCGGGTTCCAGAGCTCGCAGCTCAAGAACGTCGGAGAGATCGAGAACAAGGGAATCGAGCTTGCGCTCAACTGGCGAGTACTCGACCGCGAGAGATTCAAGTGGTCGGTAGGAACCAACATCGCCACGAACCGCAGCAAGGTGCTGAGTCTTGGTGAGGCAACCGCTGTAAGTCTGGGCAACCAGGGCTGGCTGCGCGAAGGCGAGCCGCTGATGGTTCTCATCGGGGTAAAGCTGCTCAATCCCGACGCTATAGCGAATCCCGAGGTGGAGCTGAATCACATCTTTGGTCCGAACACTCCGACTCGCACCATCGGTATCAACACGAGCATCGACCTGCCCCGCGGATTCAGTCTTTCCGCTCGCGGGGAATATCAGGGTGGCCACTACGTCAGCGACGGCTCGTCGGAAGACGCAGCGAGTCGGGCGATCACTTCGTGGCCGAGGTGCCTCGCCGGAAACGCCTTGCGGAAGGAAGGCCGCGGAAACGAAACAACAGCGAAGGACCGTCTGCTTTGTGACAGCAAATTCTACAGGCAGGGCTCCTTCATCCAGAAAGCCGACTTCTTCAAGCTGCGTGACGTCACCGCGCGTGCTCCGCTACCGTTTCACGTTCCGGGCACCACCAGCTCGTTCGTTACGCTCTCGGCCCACAACTGGTATCGCTGGCTCAACGATGAATGGGACATCTTCGAGCCCGAAATGATGGGTGCCGCCGAGCCTGGCGTGCAGAGAGTGCGCGCACTCGGCATCGGCGTCACGCCCCCACCGGCCACCTTCACGGGATCGGTGCGCCTTGTCTTCTGATTCGGGCTACGGACGTCGCACAAATCAACCGGGGAGTCATGTGAAAACTTTGTCACGTGGACGCAACGTCAGGCCCTATTCTAAGCTCGTCATCGCCGCCGCGTTCGGGCTGGCGTCATGCGATCTCAAGGTCTCCAATCCGGGCCCTGTCGAAGATTCATTTCTGGGAATTGAAGCGGCGCACAATGCGATTGTCTACGGTGCGATGCGAGCCTTCAACAGCGCGCTTGGGGGAGACGGCGGCAATCTGGCGATGTGCGGGGCCGTTGTCGCTCGCGAGTGGTTCCCAGCGGGACAAACGGGATCGTTTGCATGCAGTGTTCAGGAATTCCGGAATCAGCTCGTGCCAGCTGGAGCGGGGATCTTCGACCGGGCCCAGCTTGCACGCTGGCTTGCGGAACAGGGAGTCTCAAGAATTAAGGAAGTGCGCGGGGCGGCATTCGCCCAATACCCTCTTGCAGCGCCCCTGCTGCTCTACGTTGGTTACGCCAACCGCCAGCTTGGCGAGCACGTCTGCACGAGCGTTATCGACGGCGGTCCACAGGTTCCCTTCACGGTTCATTTCGAGCGTGCAGAAGCGGCCTTCACCGAAGCGCTCGCTCTCGCGACTTCACAGAACAACGCACAGTTCCGTAACGCTGCTCTGGCCGGTCGTGCATCAGTGCGCATCTGGCGCAACAACTGGGCTGGCGCTTCTGCTGATGCCGCTCTGGTGCCAAAGGATTTCGTGTACGCGACCCCGTACAACATTGTGGCGCAGACGCAGTCGAACAGCCTTGCCATCGCAACAACCGATCAGGTGCGTCGAAATTTCAGTCAGTGGGCCACATTCTACGGCGAAAATTTCGACCAGTACAAGGACCCGCGCACTCCCTATAGAAAGTTCCCCGACACTCCATTCCGCGTCGGCCTTGGGAGTCTGCCTGACCTTGGGGACGGTCGTGGTGCGCTCGGCGCCGTTCAATACTGGCAGCAGCGGAAACACGTTCGCGAGGACGGGCCGATTGACCTGTCAACCGGCCGCGAGTCGATGTTGATCGTCGCCGAGGCCCGGTTGCGGAGCGGAGACTGGCCGGGCGCGATGGCGATAGTCAACGAGATTCGGACACTGGTGGGCGTCGCGCCGAAGCAGGCCGCGAATTCCGACGAAGCATGGACGGCGGTCAAGCTCGAAAAACTGATCGAGCTGTGGCTCGAAGGTAGAGCACTCGGTGAGCGCCGTCGCTGGCTGGGCGATGGTCCGGACGGCGCGGCTCCTGGCCCACTCCCGGCGTCGCTTCGCATGGATGACCGCACTGGAAAGGATCGCTGCTGGCCGATCTCGCAACAGGAAGCCGAGACGAATCCCAATCTCAAGCCGAACGGCTGAAAAAATTTCGCGGCGGCGCGGCGTAACCGCGCCTCCGTTCCAACCCTTTGGGAGGTCGGCAACGAGTGCAGCTCGGTCTGTCCGTAGCTATGTCGGTTCCATTCGCGATATCAATCGGAATGCCTTCTGCTGGGCATAGCCAGGCGCACGGACCCGCGCGCGGATCGCTTGTGATTGCTGGCGGCGCGGAGACGACGACCGATATCTACAAGCGGTTCATTGCCCTGGCCGGAGGAATGGATGCTCCGATTCTGGTTGTCCCCACCTCTGGGAATGCCGAGACATACGACGATTCCTGCGATTGTCTGCGATGGTTGAAGCAGGCGGGCGCGAGGAATCTGAAGCTCCTTCACACTCGCGACCGGAGCGTCGCAAACACGGATGCCTTTGTCGAGCCTCTACGGCAGGCTCGCGGCATCTGGTTCGCCGAGGGCAATTCGTGGCGGCACCAGGACGCCTACCTGGATACGAAAGTCCACCATGAAATCATCGCACTTCTGAACCGGGGAGGCGTGGTCGGCGGAGGCTCGGCAGGCGCGCGAATCCAGAGCGACTACATCCCGCTGCGTTCACCGGAGCCATCGACCCGCGCGATTCCCGAATCGCGTTGGAGGAGCGGACTGGGTCTCGTGCGAAACGTGATCATTGATGTTCACGTCCTCGCGCGGAACCGGCAGTTCGACCTGATCGGGATGGTGCTAGCGCACCCGGGAATGCTTGGAATCGGAATCGATGAAGACGCCGCCATAGTCGTGTCCGGTGACAAGTTCGAAGTGATCGGCAGCAGCTACGCGATTGTCTACGACAACAAGCGACAGATCGCCGCGGAGAACCCCGAGACGCTCCGAACAGTCGGCGGCTTGTTCTACATGCTGAAGCCCGGCGACACCTATGACATGAAGACCAGACAGGCGGCGCGTCCCCCGAACGGTCAGCCCCCCACCAACCGCATCGTCGAGCGACCATGGCACAGCCAGTGACGGAAATCAACGACCTTCAAACGCCGGACCGAATTCTGGCAACCGCGGAAAAGATGTTCGCGGAGCAAGGCTATTGGGGTGTATCGCTTCGCTCGATAACCCGTGCGTCCGGCGTCAACATCGCAGCCATTCACTATCATTTCGGCTCGAAGCAGGAGCTGTTGGAACGGATTTTCGAGAAGCGTTGTGCTCCGATGAATCAGGAACGCATGCGTCTTCTTGCGGAATGTCGCGAGGACGCGGACCGACCTCCCCTTCTCGAGCAGATACTCGAGGCGTATTTGAGGCCGTCGTTGATCTGGCCGAATGATCCGGACGGTGCCCCGCGTTTTCTCCGACTGCGAGCTGTGCTCTCCCACGAGCACGAAACGCTGGCGGCGAACCTCATCTCGCGGCACTTCAATGAAGTCAGCAGAACCTTTGTGCGATCGCTGCTTGCTGTCCTCCCCGAGTTCAGTGAGGAGGAAGTGTTCTGGAGGTTTCAGTTTCTGCTCGCCGCGCAGTACTACACGCTATCGAATCCGGGGCGAGTTGTGATTCTCTCCGATGGCAAGTGCGATCCTTCCGACAGTGAAGCTTCGCTGAGACACATGGTCCCGTTCTGCGCCGCAGTGTTTCGCGCTCCGGCGCCTTCGGCCGACGCGCTCGTGTTCGGTCCATCGCTTCGGACGCAGTATGCCAAAGTCGGCTGAAATAGTGCAGCTGACCGTCGCTCAGCGGTTTCGAACGCTGACGCCGTCGGCGACGGTCGAGATGTCGGAGCGCGTCCGCGATGCTCGAGCATCGGGCCGGGACATTATAGCGCTGTCGAGCGGCGACCCGAATCTGCCTACCGATCCGCGCATCATCGAAGCTGCGGAGCGCGCGCTTCGCGGCGGTGCAACTCACTACTCTTCGTCCAGCGGTGAGCCAAAGTTACGCGAATCAATCGCGCGAAGAGAGCTCGTCCGTTCCGGCGTTCGATATGATCCGGACGATATCATCGTCACTCCGGGCGGAAAGTTTGCGCTTCTTACCGCCTTGATGGGGGTAATCGAACCAGGCGACGAAGTTGTTGTTCCGCAGCCCGGATGGGTCAGCTACGGACCATGCATTCGGCTTGCGGGTGGCATACCCGTCCCAGTGGCAATGCGTGACGCTTTCTATGTCGAAGCAATCCGCAACGCAGTGACACCAATGACTCGCGCCATTATCGTGAACTCCCCGGTCAATCCGACAGGCAGAGTCGTCAGCCAGGCAGAAATGTGCGCACTCGTCTCGCTCGCCGAGGAGCACAATCTATGGATCGTATTCGACCAGGTGTACGCGGACATGTCCTACAATGGCCCTGTCTCGTTTCCGCAAGCGATCGCAAACGCTTTCGAACGCACGCTGGTGGTTGATAGCCTCTCCAAGTCGTACGGCATGACCGGATGGCGGCTGGGTTACCTGGCAATGCCACCCGGCTTGGCCAAGTACGTGGTGAAATTCATCCAGCATTCCATTTACTGTGTGCCGCCGTTCATTCAGGCTGCCGGTGTGCGCGCGCTTGAGTTGTCGGATGAGCTGCTTCCCCGTTACTGCGAGATGTTTCGCGCGCGTGTCGCCCGCGCCACCGAAGGTCTACAGGGAGTCGAAGGACTTCGGTGTGCTATGCCATCGGCGGGATTTTTCCTGTTCCCGCAGGTTGACGGTGACGAGGTCGCCATCGCGCGCCGGTGGCTCGACGTCCTGAACATCGCGGTCCTGCCGGGAACCGCTTTCGGCAATGCAGGTGCGGGACACCTCCGTCTCTCATTGAGCTGCAGCGATAACGAGCTCGACGTGGCCCTCGATCGTATCTCCTCGGCGGGAGTCAATTGCTGATGGCCGTTGCCATTGTGCCAGCAGCCAGGCGAGAGACTGCAATCCCCTGCATGCTCATGAGGGGTGGCACGTCAAAGGGTCCGTTCTTCAATGTCGCCGATCTCCCCGCCGATCCAGAGACTCGCGATCGTGTTTTGCTCGCCATCATGGGCTCGCCAGATAGTCGACAAATAGACGGGATCGGTGGCGCCGATCCGCTCACCAGCAAAGTTGGAATTGTGGGCCCCTCGGTCCGGGAAGGCGTCGACATCGAATTCCTCTTCGCGCAGGTCAGCGTCGATCGCGCGCTCGTCGATACGACTCCGAACTGCGGGAACATGCTTGCGGCCGTGGTTCCGTTCGCACTCGAGCAAGGCTTGATCGAGGCACGGAGTGACGTAACCTGCGCGCGCGTTCTGACACTGAACACCGGCATGCTGGCGAACATTACGGTCCAGACACCAGGTGGGACACTCGTGACCGACGGCGATTGCAAGATCGATGGTGTGCCAGGCTCTCATGCGCCGATTGCAATCGATTTTCTCGATATCGCCGGCTCTGTGTGCGACTCGATGCTGCCAACGGGTAACGTCATCGACGACATCGATGGCATTCCCGCTACTTGCATCGACAATGGGATGCCGGTCGTTGTTCTTCCGGCGGCCGCATTCGGAAAGACCGGGTACGAAACGCGCGATGAGCTAAACGCCGACGTCGAACTGAAGGCGCGACTCGAAGAGGTCCGCCTGAAGGCGGGTCTCATGATGGGCCTCGGCAATGTGGCGGACAAGGTCGTTCCGAAAATGACTCTCGTCGCCGCGCCACGGAATGGAGGTGCCATTTCAACGCGCACGTTCATCCCGAGAGATTGTCATGCGAGCATCGGAGTACTCGGTGCAGTGAGCGTGGCCACTGCCTGCATGCTTCCGGGATCCATGCCTTCGTCTCTCGCCAGACTGTCACCGACGTCACCCGGGCGGCTTTCGGTTGAGCATCCGTCCGGAGAGTTCAGCGTGGATCTCGAAGTCGTGAATGGACGTGATGGTATCGAGGTGAAGCGAGCAGCACTTCTTCGCACGGCTAGAAAATTGTTTACGGGCCATGTTTTCATTCCCGCAACAGTCTGGGCGGGCAACTGAAAGCTTCGCCATTTCGCACGCGATCATGAGCGGCAAGACAGCGCTCGTCATCAGCGCGCATTCGGCCGATTTCGTGTGGCGGGCAGGCGGTGCCATCGCGCTGCACGTCGACATGGGATACAGCGTGAGGGTTATCTGTCTCTCCTTTGGTGAGAGAGGAGAGTCAGCCAAGCTCTGGAAAAACAGCGGCATGACTCTCCAGCGAGTGAAGGACGACCGTCGGCGGGAAGCGCAGGGCGCGGCGGATATCCTCGGCTGCGACGTTGTGTTTCTCGACATCGGAGACTATCCGATGCGGGCAGGCGATGACGTTCTCTTCACTCTCGTTGACCACTATCGCGAGCTCAAGCCGTCTTTCGTTCTCACGCACTCACTGAGTGACCCCTACAACTTCGATCATCCGGAGGCTGCCCGCCTCTCGCAGGAAGCGCGCATCATCGCTCAGGCGCATGGTCACAATCCGGAACAGGGAGTGCTCGGAGCACCACCGGTGTACCTGTTCGAGCCGCACCAGACGGAGCAATGCGACTGGCGCCCCGATGCGTTTATCGACATCGGCTCCGTGTGGGAAAAGAAGCGCAAGGCATTCGAGTGCATGGCCGCGCAGGAACACCTCTGGGAGTATTACACTCGGGTCGCGCTTCAACGCGGCAATCAAGCGGCGCGCAATTCGGGGCGCAGCGTCACCTACGGGGAGGCGTATCAGCGAGTGTTTCCCGCGCTCGTGGATTCGCTCGCTTGAGAACAGTTGCGGTTCGCAACATCCCGCGTGCAGCCGCTGACATAGTGGCCCGCCTTGGCGCTTCCGGCGTCGCGACAGTGCACGAGGCACAGGGGCGCACCGGTCTGGCCAAGCCCTACCTCCGGCCGGTGTGGAGCCCCGTCGCCGCATTCGGAAGCGCAGTGACGGTCCTCACACATCCCGGCGACAACTGGATGCTGCATGTTGCGGTCGAACTCTGTCAGGCGGGTGACATGCTCGTCGTAGCGCTCACGTCGGACAACGATGACGGGATGTTTGGAGAGCTTCTCGCCACGTCGCTCAAGTCGCGTGGGGTTACAGGGCTGATCATCGACGCGGGAGTTCGCGATGTCGCCGCTCTTCGGGCGATGGCGTTCCCCGTCTGGTCTCGCGCCATCTACGCGAAAGGAACGGTGAAGGCGACGCTCGGTGCGGTAAACATTCCGGTTGTCGTCGCTGGCGCTCTTGTAACACCTGGTGATGTCGCCGTTGCCGATGAAGACGGGGTCGTGTTCGTGCCGGTGGCAACAGCCGAAACGGTGGCCGATGCATGTCGCGCGCGCGAAGAGAAAGAAGCCGCGGTTCGGCGGCGCCTGTCTGACGGTGAGCTGGGCCTCGACATCTACGACATGCGTAACGTGCTCCGCCAGAAGGGACTGTCCTATGTCGAGTCGATCGATGATCTCTGACTCGCGGATGTCGTGGCGTAAGGTCCCGTCATATGTGTGGGGCTTTGTCTCGCTGATTACCGGTATCCTGCTTGGCGGCTCGCTGCCCGGGCCAATGACTCCCGTTGCCGATGGCACACGGTGGGTGCTCTCGCTCGTTGTGCTGGCGGCGCCGGCCTTGATAGTAGGCGCTCTCAGCCCTGCCATCGCCACGCTCGTCCGCCGAGGTCTTGCCGGAAAATTCGTAGCGGCCGTTCTGACCTGGTTCGTATTC
>JALYOO010000057.1 GCA_030856845.1 Gemmatimonadota bacterium | reverse complement strand
CGTGAAGCCCGTCTTCATGTTGAGCGCTTCGAGCACTTCGCGGCCCATCCTGTGTCCTTCCTGAAGGTCTGGAGCATCGAGATCGCGGAGACACAGCGTCTGCGGGCTGATCCACTCCTCGCTTCGGGCGATGAGCGGACGCGGTCGATAGTAGCCGATGTTCTTGTACAACATTTTCCCGTCGACGCAGATCGTGTCATAGGTGTACTCTTCGCCGTCGATGAACTCTTCGACGTTCACATGATCGACGTGGCCCAGCTTTGCGATTGCCGCCTTGAGTTCGGCTGCGTTGTTCACGCGGTAAGTGTCCATCGAGCCTGCGCCGGCGATCGGCTTGATGATTGCCGGATACCCGATCTTCTTCACCGCGGCGCGTACACCCTGCGCGCTTTTCGCCGAC
Organism: Gemmatimonadota bacterium; assembly: GCA_030856845.1. Taxonomy (GTDB): domain Bacteria; phylum Gemmatimonadota; class Gemmatimonadetes; order Gemmatimonadales; family Gemmatimonadaceae; genus UBA4720. The sequence continues at coordinate 5,732 of JALYOO010000057.1, read as the reverse complement.
TTGTGCCTCGGCGTTCGAATTCCCGCCGCCGCAACCCTCTCCTTCATCAGGTCCTTGTTGCGGAACGGCTCGGCCTCTTCGACCGTCATCCCGGGAACGCCCAACTCTTCGCGCAATCGTGCAGCCAGCAGAACACCAGGCTCCCACAGGCAGATCACGCGGTCGATCTGCTTTCCGCTTGCCCACTGCTTGACGGTCTTCGCGACCTCGTCTTCGTCCTGAAGGCTGGGCACACGCACGTATGCGGCAAGGTGACGTCTCGTCAGCTGCGGAACATCGTGCTCGGGCTGATCGCCTACGCCGATCACGGCTGCGCCTTCCAGCGCGAACCCGCGCACGAACAATGGCATCTCATCCGGATAGCCGGGCGCAATCATCATGACATTCATCAGTTACTCCGGTGGGGTTTCAACCAAGCTCCACTCTGACTACCGACACCAATCTCTGAAGCGACTTCATCACCATGGCTGTTTCGGGATGGCGCAGGATAATGTACCCATCACCCTCATAGCTGCTGGCCGGCGCTGCGCCGGAAGTCGGAAGACTGAAGTCGACAACCAGTGACCCCATCTCGCGCCCGATCTGATCGAGACCGTGTATCCGGCGAATGCGTCCACTTCCCTGGCCACGAAGGAATGCGATACCGACCGCGTACTTCCTCGTCGGAGGCTCGAATGTTCCAAAGATCATCACCTGCGTCCACGCTCGGACGAAGTCGATATCGTGCGCGCGTGAATTGAGCGTCGTGATCTGCGCGCCCGGCGGGCGAGCAGCGACCTCAGAGATCGCGATTGTACCATCGCGGCGCCGGAACCACTCCATGTGAGTCAGGCCTGTGTCCATCCCGAGGACTTCGAGAGCGCGCGATCCGGCTTCGCGAATGTCGTCGTATCGCGCGTCATCCACCTCACGTGGACATACGACGCACCATTGAATCCACTTGTTGCGAACGACTTCGAGCGGATTGGGATAGTAGTGCGTGAGCGAATGCCATACCGCTCGCCCATCGATGGAGATCGTCTCGAGGGAGTATTCATCGCCGACAATGAACTCCTCGATGAGCGCAGGTTGACCGGCACGCGGCGCTGCTCCGGCTACAGCAGCGCGAAGCGAAGCCTCGTCATCTGCACGATACGTCGCGACCGAACCCGCACCCGCCGGCGGCTTCACCACCACGGGAAATCCGACCTCGGCCGCAAACCGCACTGCGTCGTCCGCACTTTCCACCAGACTGTGCCTGGCGCATGGAAGACTCGCGGCGCGCAGTGCGTCCTTCATCTCAGACTTGTCGCGGAAGCGGCGGGCGACAGCCGGCGACATTCCCTTTATCCCGAGCTTTTCCCGCACTTCAGCCAGTGGCACCTGCAGTTGCTCATACGCGCCGAAAAGAGTGTCGATGGGACCGATGCGCTTCGACAACTCTTCCGCCGCCCAGGTTAACTGGCCCGAGTCGAGGATGTCGTTCACCCGCCAGTGCGCACTCACCTTTTGCGCCAGCCGCGCCCCCATCTTCTCGGCCGGATCCTGAGTGATGACGCTGAGCTGAACGCCGGGAAGACTTGCTGCCGCCTCGATCATGCGCGCCGCATTCTCCGAGAGAATGGGCGCCGCGAACACTGCGTTCGGCATCGGGTGGTTAGTAACCGAGCTCGTCGATGAAGTGCGGCAGCATCCTGCGCCACCAGGGCCAGTCGTGGTTGACATCATGGCCCCACAAGTCGAGCCGGTGTGGGATCTGTTTCCTGTGAAGTATCTCCGAAAGGTTGCGCGATGCGTGCGGCGCTTCGTATGCGCCCTGCCCTGTTGCAATGACGATGCGGCTGTGATGTCTCAGCGTGTGGAGCGGTCCACCGGACAGCCCGGGCAGATACCACGCCGGATTGTTGAAGAAACAGTTCTCGTCCGAGTAGCCCTTGAGGTATGACGTGAGATCGTAGAAGCCGCTCATGCCGATGAGTGTATCGAAGAGGTCGGGACGGCGGAAAAAAGCGTTACCCGCGTGGAATGCACCGAAGCTTGCGCCTGTCGTCGCAATCCGCTCGGACGGGTTGCCCACCGCCATGCGAATGTATGGAACGACCTCTTCCTCGACGTACTCCGAGTAGAGCGCTTGTCGTCGCGACTGCTCGCGAACGGGGAGTGAGCGATCCATCCACGCGTGCTGGTTGATGCTGTCAATGGAAAAAAGCCTGATACGGCCGGCCATGATGGCGGGCTCCACGGCTTTGACCAGGAAGAAGCGCTCATTCTCGAGGTAGTCGGCCGCTGCGGTCGGAAACAGCAATACCGGCCGGCCGCGATTGCCATACGTGACGATCGGCATTTGCAGTCCGAGTCTTGGACTGCGCCATCCATCGAGCCTGCGGGGAAGATTGTCGTCTACGAACTTCAAGCCGATCTCGTGACGGCCCACGCCGCAGCCGCGCCGACGAACCCATCGAACAGCTTGCGCATTGCGGGGTCCGACTCGGCCAGATCCTCCGGATGCCATTGCACTCCGACCACGAAGCCATCGTCCTCCAGGGATTCGACGCCTTCGATCAGTCCGTCGGGAGCAAATGCATTGGCAACGAGAGTCGGTGGCAGCCGCTTGATGCCCTGGTGATGCATGCTGTTCACGGTTACAGCATCGGTTGCCAGGAGGCGACTGAGGCGTGTGTCGGCGACGACGTTCACGTCATGCACCCGATCCTGCCGGGTGTGCACACCCGCCTTGGGGAAATAGTCGTGCTTGATGGCGCCCGGATATTCCGATGTGACGTCCTGGTAGAGGGCGCCGCCGGCCGCGACAGAAAGGATCTGCGCGCCACGACACACTGCGAGGATCGGCTTCCGGTCTCTCATCGCCCATTTCGCAAGCATGATCTCTGTGCGGTCGCGATCAGGATCGACCCGGCCGCAGGCGTCCGTGCGCGCCTCGTTGTACGAATCGGGGTCGATGTCGACGCCCCCGGGAAGGAAGATTCCGTCCACCCTGTCGTAGATCTCCCGCAGGGTTTCAGGGTCGTCGAGCAGAGGTACGATCCATGGCACCGCCCCGGACGTTGTGAGCGTGCGAACGTAGCGCTGGCTCATGATCCAGCAGCGCGGAAGCTCGTCCGGAATCTCCTCGAGCGTCTGGGTCGTAACGCCGACAACAGGACGTGTTGCCGTCATCACTTCGCACCCACCGCGGGCGCCGTGACACCTTCGGCGGTCTCTCTGATGATCTGATCCACTACTCGCTTCAAATCTCCGGTCTCCTTGAACGTCGCGAGCTGCCGGTCGGCACTCGATCCTTCCTCGAGGATGCGGTATGCGTACTCGATCTCTTTTCTCGTGCCGAGCTCGTCCATTACATCCCCGAGGAACCATTCGATGAGCTCTTTTATGAGCACGGGAGCAGGAAACTCCTGCTTCTTCCCGAAATCTATGAGCTTGCCCTTCAGTCCCCAACGGACGGCGCGCCACTTGTTCTCTTCGATCAACTCTGACCGATACACTCTGAACGCGAGGTTGTCGCGCCGCAGCTTCCACATCTTTGCCACCACTGCCTGAAGGATGGCCGCCACGCAGATTGCCTCGTCGACGCGCGTGCAGACATCGCAGTTGCGGAATTCGAGAGTCGGATACTTGTAGTGCGGGCGCACATCCCACCACAGCTTAGACGCGTCAGGAATGCTTTTGGTGCGGACCAGCGTATCCACCAGGTCGGTATAGTCGGCGTTGCTCATGAAGACACGTGGGACGCCGCTGCGCGGGAAATTCTTGAATACGATACTCCGGTACGAGTGCAATCCCGTCTTTCTTCCCGCCCAGAACGGCGAGCTCGTGGAAAGGCAGAGGATATGGGGAAGTACGTATCTCGCCGCATTCAGGCAGTCGATGCGGAACTCGGGATCCTCGATCCCGATGTGAACGTGAGTGCCGAAAATCAGCAGCCGGTCTGCCAGATCCTGCAGCTCCTCTTTCACCCCGAGGTAGCGCTCCAGTGGATTTACGTGCTGCTGCTGCCATGACGAAATCGGATGAGTACCCGCCGCGCCAATCGTGAGTCCGTGCGTGGCGGCTGCCTCGATGATCGCGCATCGGAGCTTGACCAGCTCGTCGCGCGCCTCCTGCACTGTCCTGCAGACCTGAGTTCCGACTTCGACCTGGCACTGATGCAGCTCCGGTTTGACGTCGCTCAGGAGAGGCAGGTCGGACTTCATGATCTTGTCGATCCCGCTCTGCAGCTCGCGCGTTTCGGGATCGATGATCTGATATTCCTCCTCGATCCCGATCGTGAGAGAAGGAGGCTTCATCGTATCCGACTTCATCGCTTCTCCAGCAGCATGGTGGGTACGTTGGATCCGCCGCCGGCGGTGACGTTGAGCAGCTCGTCGGTGGAAATGCGAGTCATGCAGCCTTCGACAAACCGCCCGTGCGACACGTACGGTGCCGTGTCGAGCGACCGGTTGTGGATATCGAGCTTGCCGTCCACCCACGACGGATATGGCTCCTGAGGGATCTCCACCCGCTGTTGCACGATGTATGGCTCGGCGAGTGCGTCTCGTATCGATGCCGACCATTTCTCGTCGCTCACCGTCCAGCCAAGGACGATACCGCGTCCGCCATAGTCGTCGTTCGGCTTCAGCACCAGCTGCTCGCGGTTCTCCGCCATCCAGGGAAGAAGGTCGATCCTGTTGCCATCGAACTCCGTCGTCCGCTCCGCGACGACCCGGGTCCACGGAACGTGCATCGCGACGGCGCGTTGCTCGTCCTTGTTGAACAAGCCCGTATTGCGCTCATCCCCGATGACCGCGAGACTCGCTTTCTTGTGGAGCAGCTTGCACCGGAAGGGATTCACCATGCAGACCGCACGCTCTCTCACTGCGCGAACGACGTCGTGATCGAGGCCGCAATCCTTGACGAGCTCGTCGATCAGGACTCGCTTGTAGATGAGCGTTACGTGGAAATCGCCGGCCATGAGCTTCCCGCCACGGTAGTACATTTCGCGTGGATCGGCGATCACGCACTCGAGACCGTTCTGCCTGAAGTGCTCGCAAAAGAGAACGAACTCGCTTCGTGTCGGAACGTCGGACCAATCCACGATCGCAATGCGAGGGGCTTCGCGCGTTCCGCTCCATTGCCTGAAGGCGTCGAGAAGGGAATGCTCCACTCCAGGAGCTGACGGGAGCGGCAGGCAGTTATACTCCTGCCTGAACTCCGCCATCACCGGAAGCGACACAAACGCCTTTGTCAGCGCGTCGCCATAGGCCGCACCCGCCGGCGTCTCGGCGTTGTACTCGGTGAACTTGAGCCCCGATCCGTCGGGCCCGTCGGCGAAGAATGCATCGAGACGTGAGGTCGGGCTTGCATCGCGGAAGCCGGGATCGTCGTGGATCATCGATTCCTCCCAGTCGAGCAGGCCGAACTGAGAGCGCAGCTCATCATCGGCCATCGCCGCGACACGGGCTTTCTCGAGCGCCGACAGAACGAGAGCGCAGCGCTGTGACAGCAGCTGGTAATTCTCCAATGAAATGAAGCGGGGGCGAAGCACTGAACAGAGCTGGCGCCCCCCGAACTCGAGGCCTTTCGCAGCGAGCTGGCGATGGAGCCAGTCGTGCGAATCGGCTGCAACTTCGGGTGTGAGGAGTTCGTGATACCGATCGACTGCCGACTTCACCCCGATACCGTCGCGAACTTTGCAGGCTGTGGCGTCGAGCGCGGAGCTTTCGCCATGCGAATGGCCATGTCGGCCATGTGCTTCA
>JALYOO010000046.1 GCA_030856845.1 Gemmatimonadota bacterium | reverse complement strand
CGTGTCGTCGATGACCACAGTGTCGAGGCCTTTGACGTTGAGCGCACTCTGGCCCGCAGCCGTCATCGCGAGGAAGTAGGGCTTGGTCTCGCCCCCTTCGAGGAACGGCCTGATGATCCTGATCGGCTCGCCCCCGTGGTAATACGCAGTGTTGATTCGCGGATACTGCATTGCTACCTGCTCGGCGGCCTGCTCCACGCCGGCGCGAGTCGGGAGAAACATCCCCACTCCCCGTTTCTGCTTTTGAACCCGCTGAAGAAAGCGCTCGTCCAGAAACTCGAGCGGATCCTTTCGCACGACTTTTACATCGGCGGCCCGAGCCGGATCGAAGGCGTAGCTCTGAAGCACCGTTGCGGCGTCGAGATATTGCGCGTAGAACGTCGGATCGACAGTCGCCGAGAGCCAGATGAACCTGCATCCCACCCTCTTCCCAAGGGCGAGACAAAGCTCCAGCTCTGCTGAGGTCTGATGGATCTCGTCCACCACGAGCGTGTCGCTCGGCAGGATGTCGCCGTCCTGAAACCAGCGGCGTGCGATTCCTGTGGTGACGATGATGACGTTCCAGGAAGGTGTTTCAGGAGTGGCTTCGCGCTCGCGGTTCACGACACCGACGCGAAGGTCGTCGGTTTTCAGAATTGTTTCCGCGATAGGACGAATCGAGAGAGTTTTGCCGGTGCCGGTTCCGGCGACGATTCCGAACCCACTGCCATGGGCTGCGAGGTCGCGTATCTGCTGGCCATGCTGCTGCTCGAGCACCGTGTCGATGTGGAGAGCGAGCGCCAGCTCGATTGTCTCGCACGCCGCGCGAGTCGGCGCGATCACGATGACGCGACCCGTTGGCGGCTCGGCCGCTACGAATGCTTCGTGATCTGGAGGGAGATAGCGGTCACGTACGCTGCGCATTCCGGGAGAAAATGCACAGAATAGGAAGCTACCCGCTAGCCGTTGCCCGTTGCGCGACACGTCCGCTGCGTAGGGACTAGTGACTGATCTACTCGGCGCGGAAGTGATTGAACGCGCGCTGCTGGGGCGCGAGCGTGGCTCGGGGAGGGCGAATCGCCTCCGCCTTGAGCATCTTGTGCATCCGCTCGTGCGCGCCGTTCTCCTGGCGGCGACGCGGGTCTGGTGCGTTGATGCTGAATGCCGAGCCGCAGCCACCTGGGCTGCGACAGGACGTGAATCCCGGTCGTCGCGCACGGGACGCCATTGTCGGTGCGAATCGCGTCCGGCAGGCTGTACTCGCGGAACAAACGGTCGAAGACCGGGCGCACGCCGAAGCCCTTGGTCGAGAGCAGGCCGCGACACGCGAGCAGGTATCGCGTGTGCTAGTCGGCAACGGTGAGCGGGTAACAGTACACGCCATTGCGGGTACGAAAGTGGCCCTTGAAGTCCGCTGTCCAGAGATCATTGGGGTGGGCGGTCTTGATCGGGACCACGCCGGGATGCCCCGTCAGTGACGATCGCGTGCAGATGCGGGTGCCAATTCGCGAGATCCGTGGGTCTACGGGCAGGCGACGAGGCCGACCGCGAGGCCAGCTCGCCGGTAAGCGCGCGGACCGCAGCCGTGACGGTCCTGGCCGCGACCCGCGCGATGCCGCCGAGTAGCCGGCGGCGGTAGAGGCTTTACCCGCAGCCGCGCTGACCGCTTCTTGCCGCGTTCCGAATGATGCCTTGGCAATGTTGTGGTGACAGTCTCGGCGGTCGGAAGCATCAGGTTGTCTGCTCCTGCAGCGATAACCAGCACCAGCCAAGGATATGCCCGCAGAAAAGCCGCGATTGCTTGCCCAGGTGAAAGGCCGCATGCGCGCGCGGCACCTGAGCCCGCGTACAGAGCGGGCATACGTTGGATGGATCATCCGCTATATCCGATATCACGGCACGCGGCATCCCGTCGAACTCGGGGAGACCGAAATCATCGCGTTTCTCACGTATCTGGCCGACCAGCGGAGGGTGTCGCGTTCGACGCAGATGCAGGCGTTGAGTGCGTTGCTGTTGTTGTATCGCGAGGTGCTCGCCACACCGGTAGGCGATCTGCGGCGAGTGTTGCGGTCCGCGTCGCCGACGCGCCTACGCAGTGCTGAGTCGTGGGGAAGTGCGTGCCCTGCTCGGTCAGCTGCACGGCACCACGCGACTGATTGCCCTGCTGCTTTATGGTGCTGGCCTGCGCTTACTGGAGTGCCTGACGTTGCGCGTGAAGGATCTCGACTTCGCGCGCGGAGAAATCCGTGTGCGACGCGGCAAGGGGGGAAAAGACCGCGTCACCATGCTGCCTGGTATCGCTCGGACAGCCCTGGAGAAGCACTTGGAGCGCGTGCGTGCGCTGCACACTCGTGACCTGCACGACGGTGCGGGGCGGGTCGCGTTGCCAACGGCGCTCGACCGCAAGGCGCCCGCCTGGGCCACGGACCTGGCGTGGCAGTGGGTGTTTCCTGCCTCGCGTCGCTATCGGGACGCCGCCAGTGGGCAGGAGCGTCGGCATCACATGCATGAGACCGCAATGCAGCGTGCCATGCAGCGCGCCGTTCGCGAGGCCGGGATCGCGAAGCGTGCGACGTGCCACACGCTGCGGCACTCCTTCGCGACCCACCTGCTGGAAGACGGGTACGATATTCGGACACTGCAGGAACTGCTGGGGCACACGGACGTCACTACGACGATGATCTACACCCACGTCCTGAACCGCGGGGGGTTAGCCGTCCGGAGTCCGGCGGACCGGTTGGGCGGTGAATAGCAGATATTGCGACGAGTCTTGCCGCGTTTGCAGAGTCAGGCGTAGCATCCTGTGCAGGTGAATAGAGAGTTGGGCGGACCAGAAGGTGGATCGGTAGGAGTTCCTGATGGCAATACGCAGTCGTCTGACGGTGTTGAGCACTCGCGGTCCCGTTCTGCTGGTCCTGGCCCTGGTCGTGATTGGTTGTGCGGTTCCGAGCCAGCGGGTCAAGCCAGGCTCTGGCAGCGACTCGCATCGAGTCCTGCTTGCGGCAGAGGCCGGTTCCGCCGCGCTGCCGGCGCGACAGCGATTCCTGGAGATGTGGGCCCGGGCGTACTTCCCCGGACGAACCGGCCAACTTCTGATCGTGCCACGTGAAGGCGACTTCATAACTCGGCCTGACACGAACTACACGTACATGCACGGCTCGCCCTGGCCGTATGACGTTTCGATTCCGCTACTGTTCGCGGGCCCCGCGGTGAAGAGCGGAGAGTATTCGGAGGCGGCCACGCAACAGGACGTCGCCCCAACGCTTGCGGCTGCGCTCGGAGTGCGAATGCCCCCTACTGCTACCGGAAGAGTACTGCCGGTATTGCGGGCCGGTTTCGCTCGCCCGCGCGTGGTCATGCTGCTCATCCTGGATGGGATGCGCCGGGATTACTTCGACCGCTACGCGGCGCTGATGCCGACGCTCACCGCACTGCGCGAGCGCGGTGCCTGGTTCAGTCGGGCGGAGGTCAACTTCCTGCCAACGAACACCGCGGTGGGGCACTCGACCATCGCAACGGGAGCTGATCCCAGCGTGCACGGAATCACCGGCGTCAACATATACGACTTCAGGAACCGCCGGCGCCAGGACCTATTCGAGGGCAGGATGCCGCAGGATCTGATGGCATTGACGCTGGCAGATGTCTGGCAGCTCGCGACGGCCGGCCGCGCGATCATATTGGCGCAGGGCAGCATCGACCGAGCGGCGACGCCCCTCGCAGGGCATGGAGCGTGTCAGTTGAACGGATCCGCCGTCGTGCTCGCAAGTTACGATCAGGAGGAAGGCCACTGGAAGACGAACAGGAGTTGTTTCCGGCTGCCGGTGTATCTGGAAGATCGAGACGCCAGGACGCTGTGGTCAGCCAGCGACGAATGGATGGGTCACAAAATCGCCTCGACCATCGCCGTGCGGTATTCCGGTCTGTTTCCAGCATTCGAAGCCGATGCGATGACCTCGATGATCGAGCGAGAAGCTCTGGGCATGGACACCATTCCAGACCTCATTCTGCTGAACTTCAAAGGCGCAGATTTTGTGGGCCACAAGTACGGGCCCGATTCGAACGAGCTCCGCATCACGCTAGGCGAGATGGATCGTCAGTTGGCCCGGATATTGACAGCGCTGGAGGCAAAGGTAGGGGACGACTATCTTCTGGCGGTGACCGCGGACCATGGCATGCCATCGGAACCATCTTCCCTGGACCGACGGCATTTCGCGCCGGCGATTGTTGACCTATTGCATGACAAATTCGATCCACAGGCGAAGCGGCTGATCCTGTCCTTCGAACCGGAGAACGGCCAGATCTTTGTCGACGAAGACCGGCTGGCTGAACTTGGTCTGACGCTTCGTGACCTCGCTGCGTTCCTGGAATCACAGCCGTATGTATTTGCGGTGTTCACGAACGCCGATGCGTTCCGTGCGCAGGCGCCGGGCGACACCAAGTAGCAACGGCCCAACACGTGGCTGAACCCGCAGGCACAGAATGAGTGACAGGCTACACGGGAGTCGGCGACCGCCCAACAACAGCATGCAGCGGACGGCGCTGCGCGCCGCCGCTGATGCTGAGCGTTAGGCGGCACTCGGCACACTGTCTGCTTCGCACATCGCCAATGGCAAAGAGAGAGATGGTTAGACAGGCTTGGTCGAGTATCGAGAAATGAGCAACGAAGTACGACTCCGCAACATCGAGCCCAACGACCTCCCCGTCTTCTACGAGCAACAACTCGACGCCGACGCCACGCGCATGGCCGCCTTCCCGGCCCGCAACCGCGCAGCCTTCGACGCCCATTGGGCGACAAACATCCTCGGCAACCCAGCGACGGTCAAGCAGACGATCCTCGTCGACGGCCAGGTCGCCGGCAACATCGGCAGCTGGCCCCAGGAAGGTGTCCGCCGTGTCGGCTACTGGATTGGCAAGCAGCATTGGGGCAAGGGTGTCGCGACCCGGGCGCTCGCCGCTTTCCTGCAGCTCGTGACAGAGCGTCCCCTCCACGCGCACGTGGCCAAGCACAACATCGGCTCGATCCGCGTCCTGGAGAAGTGCGGCTTCACCCTCGAGCGCGAGAAGAGCGTCGAGATCGTCAGCAAAGACGTCGCCGAGCTCGTGCTCGTCCTGCGCTGACGGCCCGTAGAAGTGAGCCCGTTTGCCGAAGAAGATCAACCTCCATCTAGACTGATCCCGAAGACGATGCTACGGCCTCGGACGCAGCTGGCAGACCAGTTCGCTTGGCCATCTCGGCATCGCCTGTATGTCGAGCCCGGAAAGGCCCCGCCTGCGCTGCATTCGGAACTCTTCGACGCGCAGCTCATTCAGTTGTAGCCGATAGGTACCCGATGGTTTTATTTCGCCCACTACGTAAGCCCGCTCCTGCATGTCGCCTAACACGACCATATGAAATTGAAAGTCATGCTGCTTAGCGGCTAGTCGCCGCGAAGCGGAGATGAGCACAGCTTCAGGAAGACTCGTTCGGAGGCTGCCATGACTTTCGTCGGACTCGATTTGCATAAGCGCTACATCACGGCGTGCGCCCTCGACGCCGGCGGTGCAATACTTGGCGAAGTACGCCGTATGCCAGTCTCACTCGAAGCACTGGGCGACTTCCTCGCCGCCTTTGCTGCTCCGGTGACGGTGGGAATGGAAGCAACGCTTTACTGGCAGTGGTTGCACGATAGGCTCGAGTCGGCCGGATACGCCGTACGCGTGGCTGACGCTCGTCAGGTGAAGCTTATCTGGCAGGCCCGCTCGAAGACCGACCCCATCGATGCAAGAAAGCTCGCGGAATTGCTGCGCGTAAATCTCTTTCCCGCGATCTGGATTCCTG
>JALYOO010000032.1 GCA_030856845.1 Gemmatimonadota bacterium | reverse complement strand
ATTCTTCTCCGTTGTGATACCCACCTTCAACCGGCCGCAGCGGCTCCTGCGCTGCCTCTCCGGATTATCGGCACTCGAATTTCCGCGCGATCGATTCGAGGTGATAGTCGCCAACAACGGCTGGATGGCGGCATCCCCCGAGGAAATTGCGCAAGCCGGTGAAGGATTGCGCATGAATTTCATCTCTCTTCCAAATGTCGGTCCTGCGGCGGCGCGCAACGCGGCCGTGCGGCTGGCTCGCGGAAAATATCTCGCCTTCCTCGACGACGACTCGGCGGCTCACCGACGGTGGCTCGCCGAGTTCGACAACGCGTTTGAGTCAAGCCCGGACGCACTGCTTGGCGGTCACACTCTCAACGCGCTCCAAAGCAACGTCTATTCGGAAGCGAGCCAGACTCTCATCGACTATCTGTACGGATACTACGGCGGTCGCGCTGCAGGGCGCGAACAATTCTTCGCTTCCAACAACATGGCGGTCCGTGCCGACGCATTCAGGGCGCTCGGCGGCTTCGATGAGACATTCCGGAGGGCCGCGGAAGATCGCGAGTTCTGTGAGCGGTGGCGGGCATCAGGACGGCCTTTCGTCTTTGTCGCCTCAGCGATCGTGCATCACGCTCATGAGCTGGATGCGGGTTCGTTTCTCGCCCAGCATTTCACGTACGGACGCGGCGCCTTCATTTTCAGGCGCCGGTGTGCGCAGCGAAGCGCTCGCCGCGTGCGCGTGGAGCCCCCCGGTTTTTATACATCGATGATGCGCTTCCCCTGGCAGCGAGGCGTGAAGAGGGCGCCAAAGATTTCGGCGCTTCTTGCGACATCACAGCTGGCAAACGCGATTGGGTTCTTTTTCGAGGCTGGCGCCAGTTTTCTCGCTCGCGATCGCCGGCCTTCCGAAGGTGGCCAGACGGAGTCAGAGGATCCAATGGATTCCGAGGCGCGACAGCAAGTCTGACGCTGGGCCGGCACGCAGCGCGACAGCGACTCCGACTAGAGCGGGAGACTGAGCGCGACACTGAGCGCGACATCGAGCGCAATATCGAGCGCGGGCGGAGGCCGTGCGATTGGGCCCGCACCGCCATCCAGCGGGTCCCGTTTGGCGGGTCGTCTTCACGACTGCCTAGTGCCTCATCATGCTGCTCCTTACTTTGTCACGCGTCTTCAGCAACCAGCCTCGATGATTTCGACTGCCCCCAAAAAGACTTACGACGTGTGTATCGTCGGTTCCGGCGCCGGTGGAGGAATGGCCGCGTACGCCCTCACCAAGGCCGGAGCCGACGTCATCATGCTCGAAGCGGGTGACTCGTGGTTCGCCACTCGCGACGCCAAGATGATGGTGCCGAACCACGCGTCGCCACGTCGCGGTGCCGCGACGAAGCTGCGACCGTTTGGCGAGTTCGACGCATGCGACGGCGGGTGGGAGATCGAGGGAGAGCCCTACACCGTTGCGACGGGATCGCGGTTTCTGTGGTGGCGAGCCCGAATGCTCGGCGGCAGGACGAACCACTGGGGACGGATTTCGCTTCGCTTTGGCCCCGATGATTTCAAGCGCAGGACACTGGACGGAATTGGCGACGACTGGCCGATCTCCTATGACGATGTAGCGCCGTACTTCGACAGGCTGGACCGGCTCGTTGGCATCTACGGCAGCCGTGAAGGGATTCGGAATGAGCCGGACGGAATTTTCCACCCGCCGCCCGCCCCGCGCTGCTATGAGCTGCTCGTGAAGAAGGCGAGCGACAAGCTGAACATCACCTGCATCCCGGCACGGAGGTCGGTGATCACGCAGCCGCTGAACGGTCGTCAGCCGTGTCACTACTGCGGGGACTGCTATCGCGGCTGCACCACGCGCTCGAATTTCTCGAGTCCCGACGTATTCATCGCTCCTGCGATCGCTACGGGAAAGCTGACGCTGCTCACCAACGCGATGGTGCGTGAAGTTGTCGTCGGGCCCGACGGCCTGGCACAGGGTGTCTCTTACGTCAACAAGCGAACCGGCGAGGAGGAGCAGGTTCGCGCGCGGGTTGTGGTAGTCGCAGCGAGCGCACTCGAATCGTCGCGAATCCTTCTCAACTCGAAGACATCGCGCTTCCCTCAGGGACTGGCCAATGCCAGTGGCACGGTCGGCAAGTACATCACGGACACCACCGGAACCGATGTCGCGGGATACATCCCGTCGATGGAAAACCATGTCACGCACAACGAGGACGGAGCGGGAGGCATGCATGTTTACATGCCATGGTGGCTCGACAACAAGAAGCTCGACTTTCCGCGCGGATACCACATCGAGGTGTGGGGAGGAGTGCGTGCGCCCGGCGCGGGGTTCATGGGAGGCATTCAGCGCTATCCCTCGGGCGGAGGCTATGGGAAGCAGCTGAAGGACGACTATCGACGGTACTACGGCGCGACGATCGGATTCTCCGGCAGAGGCGAGATGATTCCCAATGACGACAGCTACTGCGAGATCGACCCGAACGTCGTCGACAGATTCGGCATTCCTGTGCTGCGATTCCACTGGAAGTGGGCACCGTATGAGATCAATCAGGTTCGCCACATGCATGAAACATTCAGGGCGCTGATCGCCGAGATGGGAGGACAGGTGTTCGACACCATGCCGACGAAGGAACAGGACTACAACATCGCGACGGGTGGACAGATCATCCACGAGCTGGGCGGCACGCGGATGGGCAGCGACCCGAAGACCTCTGTAGTGAACGCGAACTGTCAGGCGCACGATTGCAAAAATCTCTTCGTCACCGACGGCGGTCCGTTCGTGTCGCAGGCGGACAAGAATCCGACATGGACGATAATGGCTCTGGCCTGGCGTACCTCGGACTACATCACCGCCCAGATGAAAGCGAGGGCACTATGACCGGCAACAATGGCAACGACGGTCGCGGCAGCATGGATCGCCGCGGAGCAATGAAGGCGCTGGCTCTCCTTCCCTTCGCTCTCTCGTGGGATCTGTCGGCGCCGCAGCTCGAGCGCGCAGAGGCGGCATTTCTCACGCATGACCCGGACCTCACGACGGCCGCTCCGTATGCGCCAAAATTCTTCACGCAGAGCGAGTGGCGCACGGTGAGAATGCTGGTGGACTATATCATCCCCCGCGACGAACGCTCGGGCAGCGCGACCGATGCGAAGGTCCCCGAGTACATGGATTTCCTGCTCTCGGACAAGGACGCGTCCCCGACCAGCAAGGTGTCGATGCGCGGCGGACTCGGGTGGCTCGACTTCGAGTGCGTCGAGCGGTTCGGAAAGACTTTCGTCAGATCCACCGACGCAGAACGGCGCAAGGTACTCGATGATATCGCATTCCCGAAAAAGGCGCGTTCCGAACTGAGTCATGGCGTCGCTTTCTTCAACAGATTCCGCGACCTGACGGCCAGCGGCTTTTTCTCGAGCGAGATGGGATGGAAAGACGTTCGCTTCGCGGGCAATGCCTTCAACCCCGGGTGGAACGGTTGCCCGCCGGAGGCGATGGCGAAGCTGGGCGTATCGCATGACTTGATGAAAACGCGTGTGAGACCGCTGTGAGCGGCCGGCTCGGTATCGGATTCATCGGCAGCGGCTTCAACGCCCGCTTTCACATTCAGTCGCTCACCGGTGTGCGCGACGCGGACGTGCGAGGCGTGTGGAGTCCAAGTCGCAAGAATGCGAAAGCGACAGCGGCCCTCGCCCGACAGCTCGAAGTCGGAGATGCACGGGCGTTCGATTCGATCGAGGCAATGGTCGCAGACCCGTCGGTTGACGCGATCTGGTTGTGCGGCCCCAATCACGCACGGATCGCCAACGTGGAAGAAGTGGTTGCCGCGGTCAAGCGAGGTAAGGGCACACTTCGCGGGATGGCGTGCGAAAAGCCGCTTGGGCGCAACGTCGCGGAAGCGAAGAAGGTCGCGAAACTCGCGGCCAGCGTCGGCCTCAACACGGGCTATCCCGAAAACCAGCTTTTCGCGCCAGAGATCACTCGCGGTCGAGAGCTTGCGTGGGCACGCGGGGCCAAGCTCACGGGGCGGCCCTATCTCGCGCGCGCCGCTGAAGAACACAGCGGCCCGCACATGCCGTGGTTCTGGCAGGGCACGCTCCAGGGCGGTGGCGTGCTGAACGACATGATGTGCCATTCGGTCGAGGTCGTCCGGTATCTGCTCACCGCGCCCGGCGCGGCACGCTCTTCCATCCGGCCGCTCCGCATCAGCGCACACATCGCATCGCTCAAGTGGTCGCGGCCGGAGTATGCGAAGCGGTTGTCCGCCGCGATGGGCAAGGAAGTGGACTACCGCAAGCGCCCGTCAGAGGATTTCGCTCGCGCGACGATCGAATATGAAGCCGACAGCGGAGAACGCATGATTGGCGAAGTGACCACATCGTGGAGCTTTGTCGGCGCCGGCCTTCGCCTGTCTGCCGAGCTGCTCGGCCCCGAGTACTCGATGTCGTGGAATACGCTCGACAGCGGCCTCAAACTTTTCTTCAGTCGTGAGGTACGCGGCAAGGCGGGTGAAGATCTCGTCGAAAAACAGAATGCCGAAGTCGGCTTGATGCCCGTAATCGCCGAGGAAGCGGCTGCTTACGGATACGAGGGGGAGAACCGCCATTTCGTTCGCGCATTCCTCAACGATGAGAAACCGATGCTTACCTTCGACGACGGAGTCGAAGTCATGCGGATCCTGATGGCGGCATACATGAGTGCGCAGACAGGCCGGACTCTGGAATTTCCGCCCCGCGGCCTCGACAAGTTCAGTCCCGACGTCGCCCGCGGGCGCTGGAAGCCGTGACTGTCGATCGCGCGCCCTTTCATTTTGCCTTCTTCGTGCGGGACCTCGATTCCACTCGGCAATTCTATGGCGAGCTGCTGGGGTGCAGCGAAGGCCGTAGCACGGACACCTGGGTGGACTTCGACTTCTTCGGGAACCAGATCTCCGCGCACACGACGGGGCCGATAACGACAACGCACAACACGGGAAAAGTGGAAGGGATTTCGGTGCCGATGCCGCACTTCGGGGCGATCGTCGAATGGGAGCGCTTCACCGAGATCGCTGCACGAGTGCAGGCCGCCGGAATCGATTTTGTTCTCGAACCAACGACGCGGTATGCCGGACACCCGGGCGAACAGTCGACGATGTTCCTGCTCGATCCAAGCGGGAACGCAATCGAATTCAAGAGTTTCAGGCATCCGGAAAACGTCTTTGCTGCATGATGTCCGGCGCCGCTGTCGTCGTCATCGGCGGCGGGGTGATCGGCGCCAGCGTTGCATGGCATCTTGCACGCAACGGAGTCCGTCAGGTCACGATTCTCGACCGCGGCCACGCACCGGGTAACGGAAGCACAGGTAAAGCGACCGGCGGATACAGAGCACAATTCGCAACTTCAATAAATGTTCGGCTCTCCCTGATCTCTCGCGAATCGCTGTTGCGCTTCGAAGAGGATACGGGTGTCGATCCCGGGTATGATCCCGTCGGATACTTATGGCTCCCCAGCAGCCAGCGCGAGTTGGATGCGCTTCGTGCCGCCCAGCAGGTGCAGCATGCGGCGGGGCTCTTTGAAGCCGAGATGCTCGCTCCTGCCGATATCGCGAAGATCAATGCCGATGTCTCGATCGATGGAATAGCTGGCGGGGCTTTCTGTCATACCGACGGGTACATCAGGCCGCTGGAGATATTGCGCGGATACCTCGATGCTGCGCAGGAACTCGGAGCGAAGTTGCTGTGGGGTTCAGTCGTCGAGCGGATGACACTTGGCACGAGTGGTCGCATCGAGATTGTGCACACCACGCGGGGAAACTTCGCTGCAGATTTCGTCGTCAATGCCGCCGGCGCGTGGGCGGCTGGTATTGCGGCGATGGCCTCAGTCGAGCTGCCGGTGACGCCGCTTCGCCGTCAGGTTGCATTGACGGTCCCATCAAGATCACTGAGGCAGAAAACTCCGTTGACGATTTTCATGGACACGGGCTTTCACTATCGGGTGCGCGATGACCGGGCGATGCTCTGCTGGCCGGACCCAGACCTCGGAACCGCGCCATTCGTCACCTCGGTCGACGAGTCGTGGCTGGCGCGAGTGGATGAAATGAAACGTGCGCGCATCCCTGCCCTGCGCGATCTCGACATCGATCGGCAATCATGCTACGCCGGCCTGTATGAGATGTCTCCCGACTCGCACGCCATCGTCGGCCAGGCGATGGAATGTGAAAATCTTTTCCTCGCGAATGGATCGTCGGGTCATGGCGTGATGCACTCCCCCGCTATCGGGCGCGCGGTTGCCGACATGATCTGCGGACAAACCCCTGCGCTCGATCTGTCGGCACTGCGGCCGTCAAGGTTCGCGGAAAACGACCCGATAGTGTCGCCCGAGCTGCTCTAAAGCGGTAGCGGGTCGGGCTGGCCCGCCGTTTTCCCTACAGTTGCTGTAGATGATGCCGGCCTTGGCCTGAAGAGCAACGCGAAGACCACCAGAATGGCGGCGGAGAGCATCGATGGCACGAGCCAGATCGCCTTCCAGTCGTGCGATAGAGCGCCTGTAGAACTGGTGACGGCATAGGCATCCACGACCTTGCCCGATACCCACGATCCGATGTACAGACCGACACCGAGAGTGACGAACGCGATCAGCCCCTGGGCTGCGGCGCGTACCCGGCTCCCCGCCTGTTGATCGACGTAAATCTGCCCCGTGACAAAGAAGAAATCGTAGCATATGCCGTGCAGCAGGATGCCAAGGTAAAGCGCCCAAACCATCGAACCCGTATTGCCATAGGCGAACATGGCGTAACGAAGGGCCCATGCCGCCATGCCGATGAGCATGATCCGCTTCACCCCCAGCCGCAGCAGCGCCAGCGGCAGCAGCAGCATGAATCCGATCTCCGACATCTGTCCGAGTGTCATCTTCGTCGCCGGCTCGGGCAACCCGATTTCGTTGAGGAAGATATTCGTGAACGCGTAGTAGAACTGAAGCGGAATGCACAGCAGAAACGATCCGACGACAAACGTCGAGAAGGATCTGTCGCGCAGGAGAGCGAGTGCGTCGAGGCCCAGAACGTCCCGCACGCTGAACGGTCTACCGGCCGCCTGCGGAGGTGTGTGCGGCAGCATCAGCGAATAGAGCGCGAGTACCACCGACGCCGCGGCGGCGATTCGCATCGGGACGGCCGTCGCCTCGAGCCCCAACCTGCCTACCAGGATGCCGGCGGCGATCCATCCTATTGTGCCGAGCACCCGGATACGTGGAAAGTCACGAGCGGAGTCGCTCATGTTGTGGAACGAGATCGAGTTGGTGAGCGCGAGCGTCGGCATGTAGAACAGCGCGTACAGGATCAGCAGCGGATAGAACCGTCCGAAGGTCACGGCGGTGGAAACGATGTACAGCGCAACCGCACCCAGGAGATGCAGCAGCGCGATCATTCGCTGAGTGGGGAAGAATCTGTCCGCAATCATGCCCACGAAGAACGGCGACACCATCGCCGCGATAGCCGTGGTACCGTAAGCGAGTCCGACCTGTGTTCCGTCAAACTTGAGCGTCGCGCTCAGGTACGTGCCCATCGTCACGTACCACGACCCCCAGATGAAGTACTGGAGGAACATCATGACCGACAGCTTCATCCTCGCGCTCATTGCAGTCCTTTCGGAAGAGGCGCGCCGAACATAAGCATTACTGTTGCATCGGGGAAGAATGCGGCGCCCGCGGATCGGCGGCTTGAGCGGGAGGTACTGGTCAAATAGGTTCCGGGGTTGGCCAGTAGAGGAGGGTTGGCAGAATGGCTATTGCACCAGTCTTGAAAACTGGCGCGGGCAACCGCTTGGGGGTTCGAGTCCCTCACCCTCCGCTTCGACTATGAGACTACGCCCCAATCCTGCTTTCGTCTCGAGAGCGGCGGGGAGGTAGCGCGACGGCGACATAACGCCCGCCTCGCTATCCGGCTGAAGGAATCATATGATTGCGCGCCAGTTTGCACGACTGGCAGTCGCCGCCTTCTCCCTCTGGTTCTCGCCAATCACGCAAATCGTTCATTCGTATCCGCCAGTCCGTGCCACCGACTGACGCCCTTCGTTCAGCGCTAGCCGACCGCTATTCCATCGAGGGCGAGCTCGGTTCGGGAGGAATGGCGACTGTCTACCTCGCGCGGGATCTGAAGCACGATCGCGAGGTCGCGTTGAAGGTGCTGCGCTCCGACCTGAGCGCGATGATCGGCACGCAGCGATTTCTCTCCGAAATCCGGATTGCAGCGCGTCTCGATCACCCAAACATCCTCACGCTGATCGATTCCGGCTCGGCGGACGGGATGCTGTACTACGTACTTCCCTACGTGCGTGGGGAATCGCTGCGGGCGAAGCTCGATCGCGAGCGGCAGCTCGAGGTGAAGGACGCACTCTCGATCACCACTCAGGTGGCGAGCGCGCTCGACTATGCGCACGCACAGGGCCTAGTGCACCGCGACATCAAGCCCGAAAACATTCTGCTTCATCAGGGTGCGGCAGTGCTGGCGGATTTCGGGATTGCCCTCGCGGTCAGGGAAGGTGGCGGTGACCGGTTGACGGAAACTGGTCTTTCGCTCGGCACTCCCCGATACATGAGCCCCGAGCAGGCAATGGGCGAACGTTCGGTCGATCATCGCAGCGACGTGTATTCGCTCGGTGCCGTGTTTTACGAGATGATGGCGGGAGAGCCGCCGATTACGGGTCCTTCCGCGCAGGCAATCATCGCCAAGCTCCTTACCCAGACACCCGTGAAACTGCGAGTGATGAGAGGGACAATTCCTCTGGCGATGGAGCAGGCGACGGAGAAGGCGCTCGCGAAGGCACCCGCCGACAGGTTTGCCTCAGCTGGTGAATTCGTGCGGGCCCTGTCGGCGACAGCGACTCCCGAGCGAAGCGCGATGCTCGGCGGTTCCAGGCTAAAACTGGCAGCGATAGCGGCCGCGACAGTTGCTGTTATCGGCACAGGGTCATGGTTCGTCTGGGAAAAAACCAGAGCCCCTGAGAGAATGGCGGGCGCAATTTCGGGGGATGCGGTGAATCCTCGTGCAGCGGTGGTACGCCTCGCTGTACTTCCGTTCGAGAATCTGGGACGGGCTGAAGACGCCTACTTCGCCGACGGGATGAGCGATGAGGTCCGCGTGAAGCTGGCATCGGTGCCGGGCATAGAGGTGATCGCCCGGGCGAGCTCAAATGAGTACCGGCGCACCTCCAAGTCTCCCCGGGGAATCGCCCGCGAGCTCGGTGTGCGCTATCTGCTCACCGGCACCGTGCGCTATGAAAAGATTACGAATGGTGCGGCAGCATCATCGGGGCGACTGCGCGTCACACCGGAGCTCGTCGACGTAAATGGCGAGTTGCCTCCGGTGAGCCGGTGGGGGCGACCGTTCGACGCGCCACTCGCCGGAGTGTTCGACGTGCAGGCCAACATTGCTCAGCAGGTGGCGGAGGCACTCAGCGTCAACCTCGGAATCGGGGAGCGCACGCAGCTGACGGCCAGACCGACCGACAATCTGACAGCGTACGACGCATTCCTGCAGGGCGAGGAAGTGTCGGACCGCATGTTGTCGTCGGATCCACCGGTATTGCGACGGGCAATCCGCTTCTACGAAAGAGCGGTTGCCGCGGACTCGACTTTTGCTCAGGCATGGGCTCGTTTGTCTGAAGCGCGCGGAAGCCTCTTCATGAATAGTCCAGGCGTCCGACCAGACTCCGCGGCTATTCGACGCGCGGCCGAGCGGGCAATCTCCCTCGCACCGCGACGGCCCGAGGGCAGGCGTGCACTCGGCTATCATTACTTGTCCGTGGAGAATGATCCTCGGCGTGCAGCCGCGCAGTTCGAGCTCGCACGTCAGATGTCGCCGAACGATGCCGAGTTGCTGAGTGCTGCAGCTTGGGCGGAAAAGTCGTTGGGCCGCTGGACGGATGCGATTCCACGGCTCCGGCGTGCAACCCTGCTCGACCCCCGCTCTGCCCTCATCGCGTTAATGCTCGGTGAGACGCAGCTGTGGACGAGGCAGTACTCAAGCGCACGTGAGACGTTCGACCGCGGCCTCGCGCTCGCACCAGCGAATCTTGGAATGCTCGAAGACAGGGCAATGGTTGAACTCGCAGAGGGAAACTTGAGCGGAGCTCGGGCTGTGATCCGGCGGGCACCGAAGGACGTAACTACGTCGGATCTGGTCGCGAACTTCGCCCTGTACTTCGATCTGAGCTGGGTGCTTGACGAAGCGCACCAGCGCGTGCTGATCGGCTTGGGTCCCGAAGCGTTTGACAACGACCGCGCCGGGTGGGGGCTTGCACTCGCAGACGTGCATGCGCTGCGCGGAGACGCGGTACGAGCGCGGGCCTTCGCTGATTCGGCGCACAGGGCATTTGAGGAGCTGATTAGGGCGTCGCCGGCCGACGCACAGCTCGGCGTACTGCACGGCGTGACACTGGCCTACTTGGGCCGGCGTAACGAGGCGGTGCGAGAAGGGCAGCGCGGCGCGTCGTTGGGCCCAGTTACCAGAGACGCATGGCTTGGCTCGTATGTCCAGCACCAAGTTGCGCGCATCTATATCCTTGTTGGTGAGCATGAAATGGCGCTCGACCATCTGGAGCTCTTGCTCAAGATGCCGTACTATCTTTCGCCCGGGTGGCTGCGCATCGATCCGAACTTCGCCCCGCTCAGAGGAAACCCGCGCTTCGATCGTCTGGCGGCGGGGAAAGCGGTGGTAGCTGACATTCCCGCTACTATCCGATAACGACGGATAACCTGGAAGAAACGTTATCCCGCCTTCTTCAGCGGCGCAAACAGACTTTTGTTTCACGAGCGCCATCGCCGACTCACGTATTCACAGCAGCGACCAGACCGTCATCGCGGTGCCAACAGACATTGCCGCGTCCGCCAGATTGAAAGTTGGCCAACGCATGATTGCGATGAAGTCCACGACCGCTCCGCGCGTCACGCGGTCCGCAAGATTACCAGTGGCGCCACCAACCACCAGTCCGAGTGCCACAGCTGTGGACATCGGGAGCCGTGACGCAATGCCAACAGCAACTACGATCGCTAGCACGGCTGAGAGCCACAGGATCGAGGCGGCAGCGGCGCACATCCTAATGACACCGCCTCGCGCATTCATCGTGCGACGGAGGCCTGAGCTTCCTGACGATGTGTACGGTTGCGCTTCCGCCGGAGCGCGCATCACGAGGGACTTGCTCGCCTGATCCAGCAGGATTGTCGCTACCGCCGTTGCCAGCAAAGCGGAGAGGTTCGACAACTGGAGTCTCGGGATATGAGCGGTCGTATTCAGCAGCGCCCGGCGAGCCGGTGAAGATTGCCGCGACAGTGTGAACGAGAGCATAATGCGCCTGTTCCACCGCTGTCAATCGCACAAAAATTCTAGGGAGTGTCGCTGAATGGCAAAACAGATTACCGGGGCAAAACTGTACCTGGCCGGCGGTCACCAGCTGTCAATTGGTGCCGGTGCAGTCGAGGAGCTGGTGAGTCTTCTGGAAACGCGGCCGGACGAGATCCGAAAGATCTCGATACTCCAGGGCAACGAGATCATGCTGCACTGGAGCCAGGTGTCCGCTCTTCAGATCTTCTCGGCGGGCAAATAGGAATCGCTCCGCTGTGTCGGCCGAACGAAGGGCCCCATTCGCTGAAGAGGATCCGCGTTGGCGATCAGTATGTTGCGACCGCTTACGCGCCGAGCGCCGCGAGGGCGCGCTTCGCATCCTCCAGGCGCGGGTTGAGCCTGAGCGCGGCCTGGTATTCCAGCCTTGCACCGGGTTTGTCGCCCTTCTTCTCCAGCACCATCCCCAGCCGGTAGTGGGCATTAGCGGGAGCGGGACCGTTTTTCTGCGGCGATTCGATGTAGGCGCGGAGCGCTCGCTCTCCCCTGTTCAGATGCTGGCCTGAGATTGACGCAGTCCGTCCCAGGGCATACAAAATCGCGGCCTCCTCCGGCCTGGACTTGAGCCGGCCATCGAGAACTTCGAAAGCCTTGTCGTATTGCTTCGCGTTCGCGTACGACGCCGCCAGCGCGGTGTATCCGGCAACGCTGTCAGGATAGTTCGCGATGAGGGACTGAAGCTCCCGCTGAACGCAGACGACATCCTTCGAGTCCGCGCAGATGTTGGCCGTGACTACAGTGCCGCGATAGGCATTTCTTTTTCTGATCTCCATTGCCATGGCCCGCGCCTTGTCCTTGCTTCCGCCGAGGAATCCAGGAGCCTGGAGATAGTAGGCGATCATGTCTTCGCGTGCGTCGAGATTGTCCGGGTCGAGCGCGATGGCTTTTTCCCACGCCGATTTCGTCTTCTTAGCCAGGAATGGCTGCTTCAGTTTGCTGGCCTTCTGCGCCTGGCTTCCATAGGCGCGACCTAGCCAGACGTGATACAGTGAGCTCCGGGGATCCAGTGCGACTGCTTTTTCAAACCAGTCTGCCGCCTTGCTTTCGGCATTCTCTTCGAGAGCGATTCGACCCATGAAGTAGGACGCCGCCGCATCGCGAGGGGCAAGCGGCTGCAGCAGCGCGCGCGCCTCGGCGTATTTGCGATCCTCGAACAGCTTGCGCCCCTGCTCCACCGGCGCGCTCTGCGCGGGCAATGACACCGCATACGCGGCCAGAACTGCGGCAACTGTTATCCCGAAGCTCACGAAGACCCCCGGTTTGGTATGTGCGCCCCGGCCTACTTATACGCCATGCACTCGCGATGTGTTTCGTCCGTTCATCGGTCGAGGGCTCGCGCGTTGGGAGCTCACTTGTGGACGATGGATAGCGCGGTGTGATGAGCGAGCGCCATGATCGTGATCATCGGGTTCACGCCCGATGAATCAGGGAAGGCACTGGCATCCGCGACGAACAGCCCGCGGACTCCAAAGACGGCTCCGCGCGCGTCGCACACCGCAGACCGCGGATCGCTTCCCATCCTGCACGTGCCCATCTGATGCGCGCTGAACAGCCCGAGATGGTTACCGGAAGCGGGTGCGCGGTGCACTGCTGCGCTGAAATCATCGAATCCGTCTTCCACGCTCTTCGCCCTCCCCGCCGTCCATCCGATGGGTGACGTGTGAAGCGTCTGGACGTTATTTGCACCTGCTGCCCGCGCCACACGACCCGCGGCGACAATCCCCGTTCGCAGCATTTCCTCTTCATCGCGACCCGGCCGGTAGGAAATGACGGGACGGCCCGCGCGGTCTGTCGAGACGACACCGGTCGACCGATCCCTGACGAGCACGATCAACAGCGACTTGTGACCGCTCTGCTGCATGTTCTCGCGATGCTGGCGGGCGCCGAGCCAGGGCGTCGCCAGCGCGATCAATCCCGGATGGGCGGGTGCCGTCTCGATCCGGAATCCGTAACCATCGCGCAGCGGTGCAAACTCATCGCACAGGATGGTCTGCGGAGGGCCTTTCCAGGCATCGATGGGCTCGTCGAAAATCGCGCCAATCCCGGTGGTGGGATGCAGATACAGATTGCGGCCCAGCTGTGGCGATCGGATCCCCGAGCGCATGAGCAACACCGGCGAATGAAGCGAGCCGCACGCAACGATGACGGTGCTGGCGCGAACCTCAACGCGATGCCGGCGGCCCGCGCGATCAACAACCGTCGACATGACTCGCTCTGCTTTCCCGTTCCTGATCGCGACCTGATCGGCCCGGCAACGCGCGACAATTTTCGTCTCGCCCTGGCTCTGCGCGTCGCTCAGATAGGTCGCGGCCGCCGACTGCTTCCCGCCGTGCCTGCATCCATACACGCAGTTGCCGCATTGGCTCGCATCGCAGCCTCTGGAATTCCGCGGCGTGACTGCCCAATCGTATCCCAGCGATTCGCACCCACGCTGAAGCACGGCGTTGTTTGGATTGACGATACTCTCCGCGATTCCCACATGAAGTCTCTCGCATACGCTGTCGAGGGATCTGGTGAATGAGTCGGCGGCGAACTGCCCGCAACCGGAGCTCTCGGCCCACTGTGCGCGCACTTGATCGGGAAGGCGCAGGGATGTCTGCCAGTTGACCGCCGTACCCCCGCCAAGGGCGGAGCCCGCCAGCACCGAAAGTGAGAGATCAGCGGTCGCTGTCGTTCCGCGATCGAGATAGAGCTCGCGTGTTCCTGGCTCCTCGCGTTGATCAAAATCCTCGCTCTGCCAGTCGCTGCCGGCTTCCAGAACGACGACGCTCTTTCCCGACGCGGCGAGCACCGATGCCGCAACACTTCCACCTGCGCCCGAGCCGATGACACACACATCTGCGTCGAGCACCGTGTCGCCCGTAATCGGTGTAAGCGCGAGCGGCGATGCGGCCGCTGGCGGATTGGATGAAGGGACATACCCGATCGCATTCCACACCGAATCGGGCGAGCCGCTCTGACCGCTGTAGAAATGAAAGCTGGCCAGTCGTCTGATCGCCTGAAAACCCGAGCGCAGATCGGGAAGCCGGCTTTTTGCGAGCGAGACGAGAAACGCCTCCGCCTCCGCCTGAGACAGCGAGCTGAATCTTGCCAGACGACCCGTCTGCATGGCAGTCATCAGCGGTTGCTCAACGGTTCTGAGGAAAAGTCTGAAGCGGGACCGTTCGGACTCTCCGAGAACGGACAGGGTTTCCTCCACTCGTTGCGCGACTCCCCGATCGCTCGCCCCGGCAGAAAAAAGTTCCAGCGAGTCCCCGTCGGTGGCCGGCAGCGACGGCAGCAATGCATCGCAGAGAGCGGTCAATGTCACGCGCTCGGGTTGCGTAAGCTGCCGGTCAGCGAGGCGAACTGCGGAAGCATCGGTCATCATTCTCTTATGGAAGCCATGTCGTGCAGTACGGCCAATCTAGAACCGGGCAAGTTCGACAGCCACGCGCAATTGGTTATCGTTGGTGAATACCATGAACTCCCCCAACACGGACGGAACTACCGAGCTGTCCAGCGAAGAGCTCATACGGTACAGCCGTCATCTCATCCTCGGCGAGGTTGGCGAGGCCGGACAGCGCCGGCTCAAACAATCGAGGGTGCTGCTCGTTGGCGCTGGGGGGCTTGGGTCACCCGCCGCATTGTATCTGGCGGCGGCAGGTGTCGGCACGCTGGGACTCGTTGACTTCGATGCGGTGGACCTTTCCAACCTCCAGCGTCAGATAATCCATCGTACTCAGGATATCGGACGCCCGAAGCTGGAATCCGCAGCCGAGCGCATTCGGGACGTGAACCCGAACGTGCATGTCGAGCCATTCGAAGTAGCACTCACCTCGGCCAACGCACTCGCCATCGCCCATGACTTCGACGTTGTCGTCGACGGAACGGACAACTTCCCGACGCGCTACCTGGTGAACGACACCTGCGTACTGCTTCGCAAGCCCAACGCTTTTGGTAGTGTGCTGCGGTTCGAGGGACAGGCCTCTGTGTTCGCGACAGCTGACGGGCCGTGTTATCGCTGCCTGTTCAGGGAGCCTCCGCCTCCCGGCGCAATACCGAGCTGCGCCGAAGCCGGCGTCCTCGGGATTCTTCCCGGACTGATAGGCACGATCCAGGCGACGGAGACGATCAAGCTGCTGCTGGGAATCGGAGACACTCTCGCCGGCCGGCTGCTGCTGGTGGACGGGCTGGCGATGCAATTTCGGACGATACGAATCGCGCGCGATCCAGAATGTCCGGCCTGCGGAACGCGAGAGCTTCGCGAGCTGATCGACTACGAAGCGTTCTGCGGGTTGACTGTCACGACTGACAATCCCGGCAATCGCAGCGGCCTGCCAGAGACCTCCGTCCGCGAATTGTCCGAGCGTCTCGAGCGCGGCGACGACCTCCAGCTGGTGGATGTCCGTGAAGAGTGGGAGTGGAAAATCGCCAGCATCCCCGGCGCACTGCTGATTCCGCTCGGCAGTCTGGAGAGTGAAATCGGGAGACTGGATCCTTCGCGCGAGACTGTCGTCTACTGCAAGAGCGGCTCGAGGAGCGCGCGGGGCGCAGCGGCGCTTGCTGCCAGCGGGTTTGCGCGCGTGTCGAGCCTCTCGGGTGGCTTGCTGGAATGGTCGAACAGGATCGATCCGTCCGTGGCCCGCTATTGAAGCGGCTTCAGTCTACTCTGTCCGGCCCGAAGTACTCCTCGATGCAGGCAGTGACGATGCTGCCGATCAGATGTGTTGCAACGGTTATTTTTGTACCCTGGAG
>JALYOO010000030.1 GCA_030856845.1 Gemmatimonadota bacterium | reverse complement strand
GACGAGCGCTCCTACCACAGGTATCTCGAGAAGAAATATCTCAGGTGAAGATCCTCGTGGACATCAACGTCGTTCTCGACGTTCTTCTCGATCGGCGCCCATGGGTAGCGCACTCCGCTCGGCTTCTCGATGCAGCCGAACGAAAGACGTTCACGGGCTACGTTGCGGCTCACACCATCACCACATCGCACTATCTCGTAGCTGGGGCGGCCGGCCGAACCAAGGCAGCAACTGCTGTAACGGACCTGCTGCGTATTTTCCGGGTCGTTCCCATCGAGGCTGCGGATTTCGCCCAGGCGCTCGTGTTCGGGATGCCCGACTTCGAGGATGCCGTTCAGGCGTCAGCCGCGGCGAAGGTTGGGGCCGACTACATAGCCACGCGCAATGGAAAGGATTTCAAGGCGAGCCCGGTGAAGCCCCGGACGCCGGGAGAGCTTCTGGCTCTCGTTTCCTGACCAACGAGCTCAAACGAAGGCAGGTAGGCGCGCACGGCGCGCACGGCGCGGACTAGACATCCAAAAGCTGCACACGATCAATATTGTCGCCATGTCACCCATAAGTCCGAGCAGTTGCCACTCTATTGGTGACATATCATTGATATAATGTCGCCATATCGCTAACATATATCAATACTTATTGGCGAATTGGAGACTATGCTCTTTTCACCCGTCACACCCCCGCATCGGAAAGCCCTCGACAAGGCCGCTCAAAGAGGAACCGTCCGCCGCGTCGCCCGCGGCGTCTACACCGACGACACTGACTCGCGCGAACTCATTGTTCAGCGCCACCTCCCGACTATCCTCAAACTGGCCTTCCCCAGCTGGCATATCTCATACAGCACAGCCGCACTCCTTCGACCCGTCAACGGATCAGCCTTTATCTCCGGCACGCCACACACACGCACACCCGCAAAGCTTCCCGGCGTCGTCGTCCATCGACTACCCACGCTGCCTTATCCCGACATAGTCGAGCTCGACCTCGAAGACATGGTTTCACCCTCGCTCTCGGCCGAACCCCAGCCGGTGCGAATTCGAATCAGCTCCCCGCTTCAAACCGTTTTCGAGCTCCTTAACTCAAACGCACGACAACCGGACAGATCTCTCCCAGACCACACAATTCGCGGGATGATCGATTCACTCAGCGAATCAGACCGCGTTCGCGCCGCTGCATTCGCCAGTCGCAACGGGATGCTGCGAGAGCTCGAGCGCTTCAACAACATGCGCTCCGGTTCCGTGGACACACCGGCGATCAGACGCACCGAGGCGCTCGACGTTTTTTTCTATCAATGGCGCATCGGACAACTTGAATCACTCGCCGGCCGGGAGTACCGGTTCACCTATGATCACGGTTGGACGATTCCACTAAGTGGCCTCGCACTTCGTTCCGATGGGCCGGCGTACGAAGGAAGCGGCATCCCGGCATTCTTCAACAACCTGCTTCCCGAAGGCTGGGCGGAAGCACGCCTCCAGGCAATCCACAAGATTGCCCGGACCGATGAATTCTCCCTGCTGCGCACGACACAGAAATACCTCAGCAACCTCACGCTTCGACCGGCAGGATTTGATGCGTCCGGCTTCGTACTCGATCATCTCGACGTCCGCCTCGCTGATCTTGAACCGGCGCCAGATCCTCTCCCGGTAAAAGAACAGATTGGCGCCGATCCTGATTCGCGCGAGCTCTGGCTCGAGTTGCGCCGCCGCGGCGCAACTCGATTATCAGGAATCCAGCCAAAGCTTCCCATCCACCTCGAACACCACCACGGAAGCGCTATTCTCTCGATCGGGCACGCAAGCAACGTCAGCTCGCATATCCTCAAACTGCCGTCGGTGGAATATCCCGAGCTCGTCGAGAATGAATGGACAACCATGGAACTCGCGCGGCGAATCGGACTCTCCGTCGCGTCGCTCCGACGCGTGGAATTCAGCTCGAACTCCGAACTGAGCAGTCCCGGCCTCCTCGTGGAACGATTTGATCTGCCCGCGTCATTGCCATCGCCCCGAAGAATTTTCCTCATCGAGGAAGCCGCATCCCTGCTGAGCCTCAGGCGCGAGGAGAAGTACAGTGTCTCGATTGAGCGCGTCGCCGCGGCACTTCTCGCGTCGGGAATCCCCACTGCTGACATTCAGCGGTTCTTTGATCACGTGGTTTTCTCCTGGATCGTCGGCAATGGAGACCTGCACGCAAAGAACATTGCCATTCTCCGATCGATCGAGCCTGGCACTCTTGGAGGTTCGCCGAGGGTGGTGGAAACGCGCTACTCGCCACTCTACGACCTGGTGAATACAAGGCTCGTGATCGCCGGCGATCTTTTTGCCCTGCCCATCAACGGGAAACAGAACAACCTTCGCGTCAGTGACTTCGCCAGCCTTGCCCGCACATTTGGATGGACAAAGGCACAAGCTAAGGAACGAGTTGACGCCATGGCCTCCGGGGTATCGCGCGAACTCTCCAGTGCGCTTGCATCATCTGACCTTTCTGACAAAATGCAGGAGCGCTATCGGACTGTAGTAACAGGTCAACTGGATTCTATTCTATAGTATTCGAGGAGTTCATTGCCCAGCACACGACCTACTCGGCGCTCCAGATCCGATTTCTTCAGACGCTCAGGAAGAGTTCAAGCAGGGGCTTGTGGCCTGGAAGGGCAGTAGATGGGTGTTGAGAGCTCACCCTCTAGTTCTTGTTGGACTGGCCTCTGTTGCATAAACTGGCTATGTTGCACGATATGCGCAACACCTCATCGTTTGGCAACAGCCTCTTAACGCGTGGTATGGATGTATGGCGCGAGCGCATGCCAGATCGCTGGCTTCTTTCGCCCGCTATCCGTGAACCTCGCGGGACTGACTATCGACCGGATGGCCTGGTGGAAGTACGCAGTCCCGACGGCGTCAGGGCTGTGATCGCAGTGGAAGCCAAATCGAGTGTGACAGCAGCTGAAGCTGCTGCGCTCGGTCCCCGACTTGAGGCAGCTGTTCGTGAAAACAAAGCGGCGACTGCGCTCGTTGTCACTAACTACCTCAGTCCTCTCGCGCGAGAACGGCTCAGAGCGACCCGCGTGTCCTATCTCGACCTTACTGGAAATGTCCGGATATCTCTGAACCGTCCAGGTCTGTTCATAGAGACAAGCGGGGCCGACCGAAATCCATCACCACAACGTACGGACTCAAGATCCCTCAAGGGCGCATCTACCGCACGGATTGTGCGCGCGCTCTGCGATTGGCGGCCCCCGGTAGGAGTCAGGGAGTTGGCGCGCCGAGCAGGAACAGACCCCGGCTACGCCAGTCGAATTCTCACTCTTCTCGAACGAGAAGACGTCATCACCCGTGACCGGAAGCGGAGCGTGACGACCGTCAAATGGAAGGATCTGCTACGGCGTTGGGCAAATGACTACGCCCTGGCGCGCACAAACAGAGCGGTCGCGTATCTGGAGCCGCGTGGCATTGATGCTTTGCTCAATCGGCTCCGTAAGTACCCCGAAAGACGGGCGCTCACCGGATCCGGCGCGGTGCCACGTGGTGCCGCTGCGGCGTCTACGCCTGTTATCTCATGCTACGTTGAGCGTCCTGAGCAAGCTGCGGCAGATATGGGACTCCGCGAAGTAGAATCCGGGTCAAACGTGCTTCTGCTCGAGCCATTCGATTCCGTGATTTGGGAGCGCACCCGCGAGAAAGACGGTCTTACTTGTGTAGCCGTATCGCAGTGCGCAGTGGATCTCCTGACGGGAAGGGGACGGGAGCCCTCGGAAGCCGAGGCGCTTTTCGCATGGATGGAGAGGAATGAGAATGCCTGGCGCGCCTGATCCGCTCTACGTCGCAGCGCGTCAGGTTCTGCTCGACGCCCTGGAGTCGGGAGCTACTATTGGAGCCTCGACCGCCGTGTTGACGCAGGACCTCATCTCCCGACTTCGGCGCTCGTAGGTTGGGCAGGACGAGGCAAAACATCTAAATAGGGTAGTATTGCCGAGTTAATACCCTGTTTATCACTTTAACTACCCGATTTACCGACAAATGACTCCCCAATCCGTGCGGGGCGTATCAGGGAGCGCGGGATGAGCTTCACGCGCTTCAGATCGACTCCGCGAGGAAGCTTCTCGCTGCGTTGTCCGAGACGAGCGTAAGTCCGAAACGGCGATGGAGAGCGGTACGAAAAGCGTTGGCGTATGTCGTCAGGGTTGACAGCGGGAAGCTGAAAAAAGCCGGTCACGTAGTGAAGTACGAATAACATTCCCGGGCCGGGGAGGATCCCACAACGAGCATTACCTCACCGAGGAACTGCTTGTGCCGTCGTTTGATCTGCGGAGCGCAGGTCGAAGGTGCGTACGCAATCCACACACTGTCGAGTATGGCGCATTCACTCATCGCCTGGTTGGCGATGAGATCGGCTAACTGTTTTGTGAAGTCGTTCAGGCCGTGCTGAGTCTTGAGTTGAGCTCGGCCTTTTTCGGAAAGAAACATTTTCAAAACTGACGGTCAGTTGGACCACACACCCCAGCCGCGAACTCGCAAGCTCGTGGCCAAGGCTGCTTCCTTTTCGCTGCGCGCTTTCGGGTCATCGGTCGCAGGCACCGGCAATCCTTCGGTCGCACCCGCTTTCCGTATCGCTTCACTATTCTTGCGGCGTGTATTCCTGCCTTATGCTCCTCGAACCTTTCTTCGGCTGTTTTGAAAGTGAGGCCCACGTAAACGCAGGGCCTTCCCTGCACGTAATCTGGATTCGCTTCGACGAAGGCCCTCTTTCTCAGGACGGCTTTCTGGAGATCGATGACGTACAGTGTCCACCCGTGAGTTTCCCCACGACGCCGCGGCGCCGTGGGTACTTCGCCTTCAGTCGTAGAATCTACCGTTGGTGACATCGATCTCAGGTTCCGGTGGCGTCAATGATTCTGTTCGTCGGGTAGTCGATGACGATAACCCGGTTTCTGAAGAAGTCGCTTCCGATGATCCAGCCATCGGGCCCGAGGATGAGTCCGAACATCATCTGAAGCATCGGCGGCAGCACGCCGGCTGAGATTCTGAACCTGCGTCCGCCGAGCTCGACAGGCACGCGCCATACGTCGGTCTCGAATTCGCCGAAGCCGGGGTAGAAGTCTTTCCTTTTTCCAACCGGTGTAAAGCCCTCAACGATCGCGGCGGGCACGTACGACAGGGAAGCTCCGCTATCTATGACGACGCGCACAGCTCCGTTGCCCGAACGACCCGTGACGACAGGTACGCCCATCAGGAGCTCAATCGGAATTGACACACCATCCGGCACTCGAGCAGCCCGGGCGAGAATGTGCGCCTGCTTTCCTGGCCAGTCGATCACAACGCGATTGTCTGCAAAGAAATCGTGACCGAACAGCCACTCGACACTGCGTCCGATGTGCTCACCTGCGGTGTCGAGCACGGACTTCATTGCGGTGGATGGATTCCACGAACGATCGGCGACTCTGTACTCAGCACCGCGACCGATACTCACCGGCGAGCCGGTGTCGAGGAGGGCGAGACGACCATGACCTCCGCGGATGAAGATGTGACCCTGTCGCACGACGAGCGGGCGAGTCGTGTCGTCAGTCGGACTGACAGTTGGCTTGGGAAGCGCAGTCTGGAATGCAGCCAAGTGGATGACGCGTCCGTTGTGCGCGAGCGCGCCGCCGGTGATTCCATCTGAGTCGACGCGGAGATCTTGTCCAAGTCCGATTGCGGGGAACGACTTTGCGTCGAGTTCCAGGATCGAATCGAGCAGCTTCGCCGCTTCCGCCTCCTCGGCGTTCACGGGTGCGTTGGTGAGGTTCGCGATCGCGTCGAGTGCGTAGCTCCGCAAGACTTTCGGGAGATATGTGCGCAGCGTGTCGGTGGAATCGAAGAGCTCCACGCCAGCGGCGGATCCGTTGATGGCGAAGATGGCGCCGAGCTGACCATCGGCGACTGTCACATCACGGAGGTATTCCTCGACGGATGCGCGGCGACTCTGAAAGACGTCCTGCATCGCGGCCGTCGGTGAGTTGTAGCCGAGCTTGGCGGAGAGGTTGTCGATGTCTTCCCACACTCCGCCCTGATCGCTGACCCGGGATCCACTCATCGCCATGTTGCGTGAAACGGCGCGCGATTTCTTTGCACGTGCTTCACGGTACATCATGTCGGGTGAGTCGGCGAATTCGCGGCTGCGATAGTTCCAACGACCGCGCTCGACGCACGATACGGGCAGCGGAAGCGTGTGATTCCCAGGCGCGAGGACGGTGAGGTTGGAGATGCGGTTCTGTTTTGCGCCGAGCAGCTCTTCACCGTCGATGATGAGGACGGGGATGTCGGTGAGATTCTCGAGGGCGAGGGTGGGGACACTACCGCCTTCGGATGCTTCCGTAATCTTTGCGGAGCCTGAGCGAATCGCCGCGCCGATCGGGATGTAGATGGCGGGGGCGAAATTGTCTTCGGCGAAGAGCGGGAATAGGGTAAGGTTATGTCGAACGAGTGGTGTTCCAACGCGAACACGGGGTGTGACTTCCCTGAGTTTCGGCATTCAGTCCTCCAGGACATTGGTGCGCCTGATTCAGCAATGATAGGGAGTGGGTCTGACAGTCCCCCCCCCCATCTTTTCACTGGCAAGATGGAGCTAACCGATTTTAGCCGACGATCTATCCGTTGTCAAGATCAAGCAGTATATTGACTGGACGATGCCTCGAAAGCACTCTGAAAAGCGGCCCTACCATTGGGGCGAGAAGCTTCGCCGCGACCTGATCGTCGAGGCCGTCAGGCAGGTAGAGCCGTGGGGGATGGGACGGTTATCCATCCGCGAGGTTGCCAGAG
>JALYOO010000008.1 GCA_030856845.1 Gemmatimonadota bacterium | reverse complement strand
AAGGGCAATAGCGAGCGGTTCTCCGAGGGTGGCGGCGAGTGGCAGCAGGCATGCCAGCCATGGATTCCCGGTGCGAGATAATTCCTCGGCGCGTGACTGCGGCACATCGAACCAGTACTCCTCCGATTCGCCGCTCGCGTACTTCACATCAGCTCGCAGGCGGACCCGATCCCCTCCCGCGGGGGAGCTGTCCAGCCGGATGTCACGGACTTCCATCGCTCACAGCTCCTCGGCGAACCGGAATTCCGCGCGGTGAAACACGTACCAGCCCATTACAAGGACGAGCACCGCGACAACGGAAGCACCAAAGAACGCCGGACCTGCGGGAAGCTCTCCTCGTAGAAGTACGGAACGATAGCCGTCGATGATCGGCGTCATCGGATTGAGAGCCAGTATTCTTCCAACAGTCCCTCCGACGCGATCGACTGGATAGACCACCGACGTCGCAAACATCCATAGAGTGAGCAGAAGCTCGAGCACGTACTTCACGTCCGCATAGAACAGATTCGCCATCGCCACGAGTAGAGCGACTCCCGTCGTGAAAGCGAGCTGTATGAGAAGAATCACCGGAAGGAACGCCAGCGCAGGGGTCACTCCGATTCCGTAGTACGCCATCAGAGCCGCCATGACGGTGGCGGCGACGAGAAAGTCGAACAGCGCAACTATCACCGCGGCAAACGGCAGAACCTCTCGCGGGAAGTACACTTTGGTGACGAGGTGAGGATTCACCGTGAGCGAGACCGCGCTGAACCGCTGGGCCGACGCGAACAGATTCCAGGGCAGCAGCCCGGCATAGGCGTAAAGCGCGTACGGGAACCCGGTGTCGAGTGGTGCAATCCGTGTGAACACCACCGAAAAAATGGCCATGTACAGGGCGGGCATGGCTATCGCCCATCCGAATCCAAGCACCGAATTGTTGTAGCGAAGCACGAGATCGCGCCGGACAATCGCGCGAAGTAGCTCCCGGAATTCGATCTGCTCTCGCAGCATTTCCGAGATGGTGGCTCGCGGGGATGGCATCGCGTGGAGAGTGGCACGGTCCCGGAGCCACGGCAAGGCTACGTTTTCAGGCGGCGGGTCTTGTGCAGAGCGCGCGAATGCGGCTATTCATCGCGCAATATGCAGACGCTACGCCAGCCCCCTTCCCCCTCGGCGGGCGCCTCCACTTCGCCTCCCGGCGTGTTGTTCTTCATCAATGACCTCGCAATGGGAGGTGCCGAGCGTGCGCTGGTTAGCCTGGTCAATAACGCACGGCTGTTTCGCCCGGTAATCGCACTGCTCCGGCCAGTCATGGATCTCGCTGACGAGCTGGATCCAAACATCGAGGTCGTCTGTGTTGGACCTGAAGCAACGGAAAAAGCGAACAGGATGCCGGCGGTATCTTCAGCGATTCCGACTCTAGCAGGCCCACGTGGCCAACCCCGTGGCAGGATGCTGCTCGAGGTACCCGGACTCCTCCGCACGGCCGCTGACCTCGCGCGGGCCGCTCGCCAGACACGATGCACGGTAGTGTCAACCTTCCTCAACAGGGCTCACACGGTGGCTTTGACGGCGCGTCTTCTTCTCGCGCCCGACCTCCGGGTAGTGGTCAATGTGCACGAGCTGTTGACAGATCACCTGGATCTGCACTTTGCACCGTCCGAGCGCCGCCTGATGCAGAAGTTCATCACCCTCGCATTTCCGAGAGCGAATCGGATCGTGACCGTCGCAGAAGCGGTGAGCCGCGACCTGGTAGACAACTTCGCGATTCCCGCGGGGCGGATCACGGTGGTTCACAACCCCGTGGATCGGGTGCGGATTGGCCGCGCGGGCAAGGCGACTGTCGATCAAAGCCTTTTCGAGGGTAATACCATCGTCGCGGTTGGACGACTTGTGCGACTCAAGGGCTTCGACATCCTGATCCGTGCGCTGGATCGCCTTCCAGCGAAGCTGGATGCTCGGCTGGTCATTGTGGGAGATGGAGTGGAGCGCCCGGAGCTCGAGCGCCTGATCGCCGAGCTCGGGCTGGGCCATCGCGTGAAGC
>JALYOO010000473.1 GCA_030856845.1 Gemmatimonadota bacterium | reverse complement strand
CTACTACGCAGCCTACGCGGCCGCGGCGGCGATCTACGCGTTGTACGCGATTTCGCTTGCGGCACGCCGGCGACAAAGCCGCAACCGCAGGACGGACAGATCCGGGTGAGGTCCGGCCGCCTCCATTGCGATAGCCTTCCTGCCCTCGCCTGAATGGCACCCCAGTGAAAGGCGAATCAGTCCGGATAGCAACGCGGTCGTCCGATCTCGGAGTTCGCACTGCGCGACTTCTGTCCGAGCGGCTTGCGCTTCGTCGCATCGACTCCGAGACGTTCACGTTCAGGACATCGGCCGACAAACATGCCGATGACCCCCAATCGGAGCTCGAGGGCCAGCGACCTTACACTCACGAGCTCGAAGTCGCGCTGGAGAAAGGGAAAGTGGACTGCTGCGTTCACTCCCTCGACGACCTTTCGGCCGACCCTGTCGAAGGCTTGGAAACGATTGCACTGCTCAAGCGCGCCGATCCACGCGATGTGCTCGTCGTCAATCCTGTCACCGAGGCAGGCAGCGTCGACACGCTGCCGGCGGGCTCCCGTGTAGGGACGTCGAGTTTGCGGCGTCGGGCGCTCCTCGCTGCAATGCGGCAGGATCTGGAGATCGTCGAGCTGCGTGGCGACGTTGCGACGCGCCTGCGCAAGGTGGAGACCGGCAAAGTACACGCTGCCATCTTCGCCGCATCAGAGCTCATCCGGCTCGGCACACCGCAGCGGATAACGGCTTACCTCGAACCGCCCGTCTGGTTACCGGCAGCGGGGCAGGGGGCGGTCGCCATTCAGATCCGGTCCGATGACAGGCGGATGCGCGATCTCCTCAGTCCCTTGAACCACATTCCGACAGCAAACGCCACGGAGGCTGAGCGGGCTTTCGTCGCCGTACTCGAGGGAGGGTTCCATCTGCCGATCGGTGCCCTGGCCGCGGCCGGATCTGACGACGTGATGATGCTGCATGGGTTCGTGTCGGACCTCAAGGGACTGGACGTCGTTCGCGGCCAAACTATCGTCGATCAGCGGTCCCCTGAAAGCTCGGGACGAGCGCTTGCGGCCGACCTTCGCACCCGTGGCGCGACGAGCCTGCTGATGGAGCTGCGGAGCTCTCGGTTCATGTCCGCATCTCAGCCCGAGTAGGTTTAGTCCGTGAATCCCTGGCATGATTTCCCGGTTGGCGACAACCCGCCCGAGCTGGTCACGGCAGTCGTCGAGATTCCGCGCGGCAGCCGGAACAAGTATGAGCTCGACAAGCAGAGCGGACAGTTCCGGCTGGATCGCGTACTTTTTTCGGCTGTGCACTATCCGGGGGATTACGGCTTCATTCCGCGAACGCTGCACGAAGACAATGACCCACTCGATATCATCGTCAGCATTAACGAGCCGACTTTCCCAGGGTGCCAAATCGATTGCCGTCCACTTGGCGTTCTGAAAATGCTTGACCGTGGAGAGCCGGACGACAAGATCATCGCGGTGCCGGCGCACGATCCATTCTACAACGATGTTTTCGACATCGCGGACCTCTCGGCGCATTATCTGAAGGAAGTCGAGCATTTCTTTCACATCTACAAGGATCTCGAAGGCCGAAGGGTTGAGATCGTGGGCTGGGAGAAGAGTGATTCGGCCTGCCGCGTGATACAGGACTCGATTGTCAGGTACGAGGAGAAATATCTGCGCGTCGGACCCTAGCCGCGCCTTTTCCGACGTGCACATGAAGCATCACCTCGCGTCAATTCCATGACCGCAGGCTACTCCGGCACGCCGCTGCTTGCGAAGCTCGGTGTCAGGGAAGGGTCCCGGCTGGTGGTGCTCTCCGCTCCTGCGGGTTTCGTAGCGTCACTCGAGAAGCTGCCGCCGCGCGCGTCGCTTCGTCAGCGCGGTGGTGGTGAGGTGGACGTCATACTGCTGTTTGTGACTCGGTTGTCGGTTCTTCGGCGCAGCTTCAAGCCCGCCGCCGCTCGGATGCCTCCCAAAAGCGGTATGCTATGGATCGCGTGGCCGAAGAAGGCGTCCGGCGTCCTTACGGATCTCACGGAAGATGTGATCCGAGGCGTTGGCCTCGACGCTGGACTTGTGGACACGAAAGTATGCGCTATCGATGGCACGTGGAGCGGCCTGCGGTTCTCGAGACGACGGACATAGCTGTCGAACGTTTACAACAATCAAGGAGACCACCATGGCGACGCGGAGAGAAGTGACGACCACGCTCATGCCGAACGAGGTGCTCTTTCCGGATGCGTCGATCGTGATCGAGTCGCGCAGGGCGCTCGATCCGCAGTCGGCGCAGGGCGGAATCGTTGTTGACGGGGTGCGCGGTCAGGTGAAGCTATCCCGCGCGGGGCGAGTGGCGAGATGGACCCCGGAAGAGACGTTGGCGCCGGGTCACCACCTGCTGCGTATCGGCGGGCTCCTGACCCGGAAGCTCCGCAGTATCGGCGATGAGGTGGCGATTCCGTTCTTCGTCACCGATTCAGTCGCACAGGTGCCGAGGACGGTTCGCGTCGAGAGCATGTCCCGCCTTCGCGTTCGCGATCTGGACACCGAACGACTTCCTACCGACCGGCGCCCGGCGGGGAAGTTCATCGAGTTGATGAAGGCGTCAAACAGGAAGACCGGCACTCCTGTTGCGCTCGCGTTCAACGAAGCAGGGCGTCCGGTCGATTCGGAGAAGATCTTCCAGAGAATGCAGCGTGCGCGAGCGCGCAAATTCGGAAAGCTGCACGAGACATTGCATGCGCGACTACAGAATGTGGGGCCCAGAACTCGTGTGCCGGTCGCGTTGTGGCTTCGCTCGGAAGAGGCGATCCAGATCGACGAGAAGAAGGAACGGGGAGAGACGAAGCGTCCGACCCGGGAATTTCGTGCGCGCGAAAAGGCGATTGCCAAGGTGGTTGGCGAGTTCACATCACGACACCTTGAGCAGCTCTCGGTGCGCGAGATCCGCCCCGATCTTGCGGCGCCCGTCATCTACGCCGATCTCACTCGCGCGGAAATACAGTTGATCGCCCGGAGCCCGCAGATCGTCGGCGTGTTCCTGTACGAGCGTGAGGGAATCGAGGACCTCGTCACCTCCATCGGCATCGCGAACTCCGACGACGCCCACGCCCTCGGGTTCAACGGAAGCGGTGTGAATGTCGCCGTCTGGGAGGACGGCCCAGATGTCACCACGAACCTCTCGATTGCGGCAAGGTACAAGTCCTCGGGATTTGCCACGTCGGACCATTCGAGGCATACCCATGGCATCGTAAAGAACATCGAGGCCAGGAAGCCTCACGGCCACGCGCCTTCGTGCGCCCTTCACTCTGCGAATACCAAAGGTCTCGATGCATTGAGCTGGGCCGCGCGGGACAGAGGGTGCACGGTGATCAGCCAGAGCTTTCATCGAGCGAGTGAGCCAGGCTCCGCATCGCTGGGGTACGACGACATC
>JALYOO010000471.1 GCA_030856845.1 Gemmatimonadota bacterium | reverse complement strand
TCAGGTAGGAGAGCCGGTACGCGGGCACCCGTCTGGCAATTTCCACCGCACGGTCAACCGCGGCACCCTTGTGGTCGATGAAATTCGTGGAATTCTTCAGAATCTCCATGGCCGCCGAGCCGCGCGGGATGGGAACCAGCCCGCCGGCCTGGCCGTAAGCCACGAATACCAGCGCCTTTATTGGTGCCGCCGTCCGCCGCACCATCGATGCAGCGATCGCCACGCCCTGCTTCGCGAGCGTATTGACGGCATCCGGCTGGATCTCGTGACCCGGGTGAACGCGGCGAAGCGGACTCTGCGGAAATGGAATGACTTCGTCGGCATCCATTCGGACAGGCGCAATGTCATCGGACAGCAGGCGCCAGCCGCGCTCGCAGAGCAGAGTGGTCATGGTGCTTTTGCCTTGACCCGATGGCCCGGAGATGAGTAGTGCTGCCCCGCCCCGCTCGACCGCTCCGGCGTGAAGCCACAGAAGGTCGGGCCGCGACCGCATGAACCTCAAGTGTACTTCGTCCTTGAGCATCGGCAGCAGATCGGACGCGGCGGTGCCAGGGAATTCAAGCTGCCGGCCGTCCGCGATCGCGTACCCTTCCCCGCTCCGGAGAATGTGCAGCTCGCCAATACTCCGCGCCGACGGCGCAGAAAGCATATGCTCAAATGCGCCAGCGAGATAATCGCGCACTTCGGCGGCATCCGTCCTTACCCTGAGCTGGCTGCTATCGAACTCGACAAACAGGTCCTCAAGCGGCTTGCCGGACCGATCGGCCATGTTTATATGGGCTCCCATATATTAGCGTCCGGACCGCGTCACCGCCCGTGCCGCGATGCGGAGCGGACGAGCCACCCACGCCAGCGCGCCCGCTCCGCGGTCCTTCTCCGTCGGCACATACAGCACCGTCGCGAGGCATGCGATCCGGTCTGCTCTGCGTTCACGCGAATGAAGCCAGAACACGAGTGGGCCGAGCCGTGCGTCGAGGCGCGTAAGCCACGGAGCCGGGGACGGCACCGGGTGGCTGGAGAGCCCGAGCCGCTGCATTGCGTGGGTTGCGAGGCGATCAGTCTCATGGGGGCTTCCGGCCATGTCAGCGAGGAAAGGCGACGCCACGGCACCCCATACATCGCGCACAAGCCGGAACGCGAGGGCAACGATGCGTCTGGTGTGGGTGCGGCCGGCCGCCGCCATCACCGCCGTTGCGGTGTCCCGGTCCAGCCGCGCGGCGAGCTGCGCGATGTCGCAGACCCAGCGCATGCGTTCCCATTCGTGCTTGGCTCCGTGCGCGCAGAGGAAGAGAAACTGGAGGTGAGGTGCGAGCACGTTCACATGCGCTCCTGCGATTCTCACCGGCATGGAGTCCTTCCATGGATCGAGAGAGTCAAAATCCACCCTCAGGTGCCGCGAAACGAGCGACCCGTGAAGCTCCACCTTCGTTCCAGTCCCCGTAAATTCCAGAGCGTGCCCGTTGCGAATAAGCGCTGGCTCCGCGGCGATGTCGTAGTCCGGGCTGTAGCCAGCAGCGACGAGTGACGCCCGCGCGGCGGCCAGGTTGTGGACCTCGATCAGCAGATCGACATCCGAGAAAGTCCGCATCGACGGGTCGCCATAGGCAGTGAGTCCAACGGCTGGCCCCTTGAGCACTATCGAGCGTATCCCCGATCGCTCGAGCTGCCTCACGATCTCGACTGCGATCAGGCTCCGGGCGAGCGCGATCCCCCTGGTTTCACGCTCGCGAAGCGCCGCGCGCGACAGCACCTCTGCGGGTATTGCTTCGCAAAAGCGCAGACGTAGGTTTGAGAACGCTACCGGCTCGAGCTCCCATTGCTTCGCGAGCTGAAAGAAGCTGTCCCAGTCAATTGGCCCTGCCAGCGCCTCCACCACACTATCTTGCGCCGCGGACGACAGCGGTGTTCGGCACAGGATAAGCAGCAGCTTGCTCTCAGGAGACATTCGCGGGGAAGTTGAGACGGTTGAGCCCGGTGGCCGGCCTTCGCATGCAGGTGAACCAAGATAGCAAATTTACATGCGTTCGACTAACCTCGTCTCCGGACGTTCCCGAACCAGCAACTGAATGAACCTGCTTTCTGAAATCACCACAGCCCAGTGGACTTCGCTTGGGCCTCGCATCGTCGGCGCAACGTTCCTGTGGACCGCAGTGATCAAGGCGATCGCGCCAGGAACTTTCTACAGGCATCTTGCGTCGCTCGGATGGATTCCAGGCCGGCTGCTGTGGCCGGCGGTTACGGCGGCTGCCGGGTTCGAGGCGGGTTGGGGCGTCGCGCTGATTCTCGGTTTGGCCCCCGAGCCCGTCCTTCCCGCAACGGTCGTTCTGCTCATCGTATTCTCGGCGATAAGCTGGTGGGGAGTTCGCAGCGGCAAGGCCGCCGACTGTGGCTGTTACGGGGGGCTCATCCAGCCCTCGATCGCGCAGAGCCTGGGTCTCAACTCATTGTTTGCGGCGCTCGTGGTTGCCGCCTGGCTTGTACCCGTGGCTGCGACACAGGTCGCGCTGTGGAAGATTTTCATTTCCGTGGCCGCCGCCATCAGTGCGGGGGCGCTCGCTAAGTTCGCGCGGAGATATCCCCACAAGCATGGCAGGGAGTTGTTCGACCTCAACCCTTTGAAGGCGGGACGGAAGTGGCGTCACTCGTGGGCGGGTGGCGCGACCTCTCAAAACACGAGCGATGAAATGCTCGTGGCCTACCTTGGTGCCAACTGCCCGTACTGCACGAGATTTGTTACCATCGCCAATGCGATGGTGCAGTCACCGGTCCTCCCGAGGGTCTTCGGGGTCGTTGGGTCATCGAGGGAGCAGATGGATGCCTATGTCGCAGAGAAAGGAATTCGCTTTCCAGTGTCGGCGATTTCACCTTCGCTGATGGGGCGCCTCGCTCAATCGGTGCCCACGGCCGTGCTCGTCAGGGACGGCAGAATCGAGAGAGTCTGGATCGGCAACATGCCCGTCGATTTCGTCGACAGGTTCCGCCGCGCATTCTTTCCTGACCCAGCGCCGGACGCCGCCCTTCCGGCCGCCGAACAACCTGTTGCAGGCGAGCGATCACTGGCCCCGTCTTGACGTCATCCGCCGTGCCAGCGCGCGGGAGTGTCACACTGCCGCGGAGCCTCGACGAGCGGCGGTGGTGGTTTCCTGCCAGCCTCGGAATCCTCGCGGTGCTGTGTCTGCTCCAGACGGCGAGTCCCCTCCGCCTCGACCACGACCCGACCGGCAGCAGTTTCAGTAGGGTTAGCGCCATTCATCCAGCGCGTATCCCACACCTCGCACGGTATGTATCAAACTCGAAGAACCTTCGGGCTCGACCTTTGCGCGCAAACGCCGCACCTGAACATCAATGACGTTCGTTCCGCTGTCGAAATGCATGTCCCAGACTGATTGGGCGATCACCGAACGGGGTACGACCTTTCCAGTGCGCTCGATGAGGAAAAGAAGCAGTGCGAATTCCTTTGGAGTCAGGTCGATCTTCCTGCCTGAGCGTTCGACAGCTCGAGTTCGCACGTCCACCGTAAGATCCGCTATTCGATATGAGAGCGGCAAGTCGGAAGGACCTCGTCGAAGCATGCGCCATGGCCGCGGGCTTCCGACAATTCGGATAACACCGAATAGGCGTGGGTTCCCGT
This sequence comes from Gemmatimonadota bacterium, assembly GCA_030856845.1. Lineage (GTDB taxonomy): Bacteria > Gemmatimonadota > Gemmatimonadetes > Gemmatimonadales > Gemmatimonadaceae > UBA4720. The sequence continues at coordinate 486 of JALYOO010000471.1, read as the reverse complement.
ATTACCGGAGCGGGGCAGAATCGTACGGCAGGTTGAAGACCTCGGCGATTGCGCGCGTATTCGCATTGAGGAAATTGAAATACTTGAATACGGCAAGCACGCCGACGTTGGCGGCTAAGCTCACGACGAGCAGCGATTTTCTCCGCGTGCCGGCGGCATTCTCGATGAGAATTCCGGCCACGTAGTCGATCCCGATCGTGAAGAACAGGATCAGGATGTAAAAGGGAATGAACGCCATGTAGAAGTAGCAGCTCGCCGCGAGCAGCCACGCCCAGCGAAATCGGTAGGGGATGACGAAATAAATCGTCACCACCACCGGAAAGAAGATCAGGAAGGTGAATGAGTTGAAAAGCTTATCGGCCGGGAGGGCGGGATGCGCATGACGCCGCCGCTCACCGGGGCAGAATCCGCTTCCAGAAAGGTTCGGATTGGGATTCGAATGGGGGCAGGGGAAGCGGTGGCTGATTTGCGAGCAGCCGGCGGGGA
>JALYOO010000395.1 GCA_030856845.1 Gemmatimonadota bacterium | reverse complement strand
CGAGGTCTTCAGTGCAGCGACGAGTCCAGCTTTTGTCTTGACGCTCTTCTCGATGTCGTCCTCGCTCTTTGCCGGCTCCTTCAGCGCCGCGGCGCATATCATGTTCTGGGCGCCGGCGACATGGCCGATCATTTCTCCGACTGAACGCACATTCGCAGCTGGCCGGAATGCGTAATCACTCTCCGAAATCTGCTCAGCCGACTTTGTGATGTAGCCGGTGAGCTGGGTCCAGAGCTCTCTCGCGCTCTCTACTCCCGGGTTCGCGGAAATCGGCACGCTCGCGCTTGCCATGCTGGTCTGTGCAAACAAGGGCGTGCCGACCACGATCAACGGAATGAGGAGGAGTCGTTTCATCAGGAGCTCGCTGTGGGGGTAATCGCGCGTTATTGGCTGGAGGAAAGTGCACCGTCGCCGCGATTTTCGGGAGCCGGAGTTTTGAAGCCGATCCCGGAAGATGGGACGGCCTAGGGAGCAGTCTCCAGGAATTCGAGCTTTGTCTCTCTGTCCTTCACCCAGCGCAGTGACCATGCATCCTGAAACAGGATCAGGGGATTTCCCTTGAAGTCATACAGCAATGTCGAGCCGGGACCATTGGCGACTCGTTCGATGTCTTCCCTGCTGCCGACTACCCACCGGGGATATCTTGCCGCGAACGGCTCGAACCGGCATGACACGCCGTACTCCGTCTCGAGCCTGAAGTTCATCACGTCAAACTGAAGCAACCCGACCGCCCCGACGATCGGTGTCGGACTGGTCGTATCCGTTCCGGATGTGAAGAACACCTGCGCGGCCCCTTCCTCAGTCAGCTGCCGCAAGCCCGCGTCGAGCTGCTTTCGCCGCATCGGATCCTTGATCACCACACGCGCGAAATGCTCGGGCGGAAAGCGCGGAATCCCATGGAATTCCAGCATGCCGTTGGCCGACAGGGTGTCACCGATCCTCAGGTTGCCGCGGTCCATGACGCCGATCACATCGCCCGGCCACGCTTCCGTGATTGCGCTCCGCTCGCGCGCCATGAATTGCTGGGGCGACGCCAGCCGGATGGCCTTCCCCGTTCTCACATGATTCACCTGCATTCCCGCCTCGAACCGGCCGGAGCATACTCGCACGAAAGCGACTCTGTCGCGGTGCTTCGGATCCATGTTCGCCTGGATCTTGAAAACGAATCCCGTAAACGACGGATTCGTCGGCTCCACCACGCCGATGCTCGACTCGCGAGACGAAGGCGGCGGAGCCAGCTCGAGGAATTCCCTGAAAAAGGGCTCGAGCCCGAAATTCGTGAGCGCACTGCCGAAGAAAACTGGCGATAGCTCTCCGGCCAGAAGCGCATCGTGATCGAAAGGATGTCCGGCTTCGTCGAGCAGCGCGACGTCGTGAACCAGCTGCTGGTGCGCCGCATCACCCAGCAATTCGCGAAGCTCCGTACTCTCCAGCGTTCCGACGCTCACCTCCGCCCGCCTCGCTCCGTGCTCCTCATCCCGCTCGAAGAGATGAATGAGCTTCTGCCGCCGGTCGTAAACACCGACGAATCCGCCGTCGCGAAATATCGGCCATGTAACCGGATGGCACGCGATTCCAAGGTCCGCCTCGACATCACTCACCAGCTTGAGTGGATCCTCTCCCGCACGGTCGCACTTGTTGACGAAGGTGAAGATGGGAATTCGTCGTTTCTTGCAGACTTCGAAGAGTTGACGGGTTCGCTCCTCCACTCCACGCCGGTTGTCCAGCAACATCACCGCACTGTCGGCAGCAACGAGAGTGCGATAGGTGTCCTCGGAGAAATCTTCGTGCCCCGGCGTATCCAGCAGGTTGACATGGTAGCCGGCGTACTCGAACTGCATCACGCTCGAAGTGACGGAGATGCCGCGCTCCTGCTCGAGCTTCATCCAGTCGGACGTGGCGTGCCGCTGCGCCCGTCGCGCTTTCACCGAGCCCGCGAGATGGATTGCCCCACCGTAGAGGAGCAGCTTCTCGGTAAGCGTAGTCTTGCCGGCGTCGGGGTGACTGATGATCGCGAACGTGCGCCGCGTCAGTATGGCGCGTTCCAGTTCCGTATCCGGTGGAGCGTTGGTGGTCACACCGTAACCTAGCGAAGCAGCGCTGCACAACGGGGCGAGAGTCGTCGCGGGATGCCGACATGTCCCCAATCCTGAAAATACCGAGCCGTGAGCATCGGGCCCGAGCGGTGGGCTCTGGCCGATAGCTCTGTTTCCGGCGATCAGCAAGAGCGAATTCATCTCGATCCGATAGCCAAGTCCTACATGGCCTGGATGATGGCTTGGTACCTCGGCAGGGTGCGTATCGAGTTGAGATCGCTGTCGTGCTCCAGCCAGCTCTTGTCCCCCCAGCCTTTGCTCACCGCCTGCTCCAGCGCATTCAGGCAGTCCTCGATTCTACCCAGAACTCCATACATGCACGCCACGTTGTACAGCAGCATCGGATCTTCGGGGTCCACCGCAATCGCACGCTCGGCGTACTGCGCCGCCCGCTCCGCATCCTTGATGTTGGCGCTCGACGATGCGCCGAGTATGCACGCACGGGCGTCGTCAGGATTGAGCTCGAGATGCTGTTCCACGAGCTTGACCTGTTTCCGGTAGGAGGCGTCCGCCTGATCATCACGCCCGAGCGATCGCAACGCCTGTCCCATGAAGCCGGGTGTCTGGTACTCCTCGGGACGCAGCGACGCCGCCCGCTCGAACAGCTTCACCGCTTCCTCGTACCTTCCCTGCGACAACCGGGCGCGGGCGTACCAGTACACCGCCCCGAACAACTTGGGATCGAGGCGCATCGCCTGCTCGAATTCCTGCTCCGCCTCGTCGAACCTCTTGCTGAGCGATACCGCGAGCCCCCTGGCAACGTGAGCCTCCGCGAGCTCGGGCTCCAGCTGCAATGCCTTGCTGCTGGCGATGTCGGCCTGACGAAGGTTGAACTCCCTCGCGTCGAAATACGTGTAGAGCAATGAGTAGCAGTCGGCCACTCCCGCGTACGCGCGGGCGTACTCCGGATCGATCTCGATCGCCTTGTTGAACATCTGTCGAGCGTAGTCGAGACTCTTTCGGCGAAGCTGGTGGAAGTACTGCCTTCCGCGAAGATAGAAGTCGTAGGCCTCGACGCTTACTGCACGCGCTTTTTCGATCTGCTTCTTTTCGCCCTCGCTGAGGATTACCCGCAACGCTTTCACGATCGCCTGCGAGATGTCGTCCTGAATCGCGAACACGTCCTCCATCTCCCGGTCGTATCGCTCCGACCACAGGTGATAGCCGTCGGCGACGTTGACGAGCTGCGCGGTGATGCGAAGCTTGTTTCCCATCTTTCTGACGCTGCCCTCGAGCACCGTCGACACCTTGAGTTTCTTTCCTATCTCTCCGATGTCTTCGTTCTTTCCCTTGAAGGCGAAGGACGATGTGCGCGATGCGACACGAAGCGCCTGAATCTTCGACAGCGCATTGATGATCTCTTCAGCCATGCCGTCGGTGAAATATTCGTTCTCGGGGTCGGCGCTCATGTTCGCGAACGGGAGAACGGCCACCGATTTCGCGGCCGAGACTGAGGCCTGGGGCAGCGCGGTTGTGTCGCTGGGTGTGGTGAGTTCTTTCGAAGCCAGTGCCAGCCCGAACATCGCTGTAGTGGCGAACCGCCCGGCCGAATCAGTCGACATCGCTTTCGATACCGCGCGCTCGACGCTCTCCGGAATCGCTCCGCGCACCGTGCGCAGCGGCCGCGCCGTCTCGGTGAACCGCTTCGCCATCACCGCCTGCGGCGTGGCGGCATTGAAGGGCCGCTCTCCGGTCAGCATCTCGTACAACATGCAGGCGAGACTGTATTGATCGCTTCTTCCGTCGAGATTCAGCTCGCCGGCCGCCTGTTCCGGGCTGACATAGGCGGGAGTGCCGACCATCATCCCGGTCTGCGTGATGGTGTCAGAGCCGGCGGCGCTCACGGCTTTGGCGATGCCGAAGTCCATCACCATCGCCTCGCCCTCGTACAGCATCACGTTCTCCGGCTTCACGTCGCGGTGCACGATGCCCTGCCGGTGGGCGTAATCGAGAGCCGACGCGATGGCGCGCGCGTGATGCACTGCTTCATCCACGTTCAGCTGCTGCTCGCGATCGAGTCGCTCGCGCAGCGACTCACCCTCGACGTAAGGCATGACGTAGTACAGCAACCCATCGGCGTTGCCGGAGTCGAACAGCGGCAGGATATGAGGGTGGTTGAGACGGGCGGCAAGCTTTATTTCCCTGAGAAACCGATCCGGGCCTAGCGTTGCGGCGAGGTCGGGATGCAGCACCTTGAGCGCAACCACCCTGTCGTGCTTGGAATCCTGGGCGAGAAACACCGTCGCCATTCCGCCACGCCCGAGCTCACGGTCGATCGAGTATGACTGCGCGAGGGACTCCCGCAGACGCTGAATTGGAAGACCCGGGGCTTGCAGCATTGACTCTTCTGAAGGTTGGGCGGCGTTGCCGCGTCGAGTCGAATCATAAGACCGGCCACCGCGTCATGCGAGGCAGCGCAGTCACAACGTAGCAGTGCGAGCGTTCGGATAGGGTCGGACGAGCGGAGTCGGACAGAGATTTGACTACCCTCCACCTGCATCGGAGAGCTCAGCTGCCGCCTTGTTCACCTGCTGCTGCCGCGATTGTCTGAGGAATCTTGCGCCCGATTGCCGATTCCGGCTGCGCCTCGGATAGAAGGCGCGTGACGAATCTCTGTCCCTCCGATACCCGCTCTATCTCGATGGCGATCGCTTCTACTCCCACTTCCAGCCGCTCCAGTCGCTCCGCTGATTCCGGAGGAAGTGCCGATGCAACAGGAGCCTTGTTGCCACGCCTCCAGAGATTGCGCGCAAAAGCGAGCGCAATCGGAAAGAGCACGAAGAACGTGAACACTCCCATTACCGTGGCGACGTTGTCAGGGATGTCACCCGGCATCGACTCATTGCGGGAGCCCGAGAAAAGCTCCGCCGGAGCGCCGGAAAGCTGGCGGCCGGTGAGAGCGATGTCTGACTCGATCTGAACGATCCGCTGATCAAGGACCTTGAGCCTTGACTCCAATCCCGTACGGCTCGCTCCCTCGGGGGCAGACTTCATCGCCTCCGAAAGCCGATTCCGCCGTGACGCTGCGCTTTGAAGCTGATCCGACAGCTCACTGCGCCGCGCGCGAAGCGCCTGCATCTCACCGCGGCTGCTAGGCACGGCAATAGTGCGGGCGGTTCCGTCGACATCCGTGAACGTGACTGACGTTGGCGTACCCACTACCGCCTGTGTCGCGGCTGCAGGTACCGTCGGTGGTGGTGGAGCGACTGTCGCTTGCATTGTTGCCCTTACGGGTCACCCAACCCCGCGGTTACAACCGGTGCGCTGGGTAAGCGGTACCGGCCGGACGATACCGTGCCGTCCCGCTACATACCGATCGGTTTTTTCAGCGCCTGAACTTCCGGCGGAGGAGCGATCGTGACGCGCGCGGCCGACTTGAACTCGACCGCGGTGATGCTCATCACCTGCTCCTGCCCCATCAGCTGCTGCACCGATTTCGTAGGAACCATGACATCGCCGAATTTCTTGTAGTCGCTCAGCAGAGTCACGACCGAGACTGCTCCCATCGAAGTCTGCTGAACTGCCCTGGACCCTACAATAAGACCTGACACCGCGCTGAAGCAATCGAAAGTCTCGCGGCCCGACTTCCAATTGAGCTTGACGAGATAGCAGCGCTCTCCGCCCATGGTCGTGTCGGCGACTGTCTGCACCGTCGCCACCAGCTCGGACGAGCGCACGGATGAGCGCGGGTCGCCTTGCTCCTGGATCTCCACCATCTCCTTGCCGGCCAGCAGGCGAGGGCCCTGCATTGGATCGACTGACCAGGCTGTCACGCCGTCGAAGCCGACCTGAATGACGCCTACTCCTGGCAGCGTCGTGAGGAGCCTCATCCGGTTCGGCGCGAGCTGCAACATCTCGAATGACGCGGTCATTCCCGACATCACGAGGCTGCCGCGGGTCGTGATTGCCTGGGACTTGAGCAGCGCCGGCGCTCCTATCGCGCTGGCGTACCTTGCCACCAGTGCACTCCCGGCGGGCAACGCGACGGCAGTAACGGGCAACTGTGCCGCAGCCAACGCGCTGAATCCGGCCGAAAGACTGACGGTGCAAAGCAACATGCTGCTGCGGTTCATGAAGGCCTCTTGGTTATGTGCCTTGTGGACGACGACTGACGGCGCAGGGTTACGCGAGGTTCAGTCTCGTCAGTGAGCCCCCGCCAGCTGACGACGCGCCCGAATCCAGCGAATCGCGGCCTCGAGCGGTGCATCCACACCGCGTGCGAGCTCCCTTTCATCGAGAAGGACGATTTGATCGGGTACTACACCGACGCCTTCGATTCGCTTGCCATCGGGGTCCCTGAAGTCGGCGATCGCGTGCACGAACACGTCGCCCGACGGAAGCTCGTCGGCGAGGGAGGGCAGCGCAGCTCCCGCGCTTGGCTCGCCAAACACTCGAGCGCGACCAATACGCTGCATCCCGGCGGCAAAGATCTCGGACGTGCTGCCGCTCAATGCGTCGACGAGTATCGCTACTGGGCCCGCGAACGGCCCACGGCGGGTCCCATCCATCAGCAGCCGCTGTCGGGGATTGATCGCGAAGCGAAGCGTCATGTCGCGCATCACCATCGTACCGAGTGAGAGCGGCGTGGCGACGAAGTAGCCGCCGAAGCCCATTACCATCGGCCCCACACCTCCGGGATTTCCGCGGAGATCGATGATGATGCCGACACAGTCGGCGGTCGCGTTGACGGCATTCTCCAGTTCCCTGACAAGCGCCGGCAGCCAGATGTTGAACGCTATCGTTCCGACACATCCGCGATCGCCGCTCTCTTTCGCTGGAACGCTGTGCGACACTCGAACGATGCCCGCAATTGGCGGCAGATTTCCGAATTTCGACACTGTGCCTTTGACAGGCGTTCCGACAATTGAAAGCTCCGCCGATGACTCACTGGCCGGGCTTCTGACGCGAACCTTTATAGAGGTGCCGTCGGCCGGCGACAGATCGGCATTCATCCGCCTCAGCAGATCCGACCTCGCTCGCTGCCGCGATGCGACGGGCAGTCGGTCAAGCTGCGCAACAGCCGTCGCCGAGGAGCGGCCTCCGATCGACTCTATCACGTCGCCGGGCCTGATTCCGGCGACATAACCCGTACTGCCCTGTTCCACCTGCCATGCCACTGGCCGTATCCCGGCGAATCTGACTGCCACACCGGTGGTCCCTTCTCCCGCCGATTCCCCATCGCCGGCCAACTCGGCGTCAGTTGCCAGTCGTGATGGGATGATATAGAAATGCGATTCCGGAATGTTGCTCAGCATCGCGCTCAGCAGAGCTTCGACCTCCGGCCTCCTACCCACCCAGGCTGCCCGCGGCCGCAGCGAGTCACGCAGCACTCGCCACCGGCGAGACACGAACGCGGTATCGACATATGACCGGTTCACGATTGACCAGACCGAGTCGAAAGTCGCGAGCGCGATGCCCGGCGGCAGTCTGTCGACCTCAGGAAGGGGTCGTGCAGCTTGCCGCGCCGGGTTTGCGGCGCAGGCGGAACCCAGCAATACCGCGAACACGATCAGCACCGGCGAGAACTGAAGGCCAGCGCCCGAGGTGCGGCTCTGCCGGTTTTGCATGGTACAAAAGCTATTCGCGACAGCGCGAACAGTTCGGAGCAGGATCACTGTGACTGTGGCGAGAACTGCGGATTTCCTGGCATGGCGTTTACCGGGGGAAGACTCTTCATGACTCGCCGCCGTCCGCGCTGGCAACATCGGACCGACCGTGTCTCAGATTCCTCCCAGAGCGACCGCCGTTGCCGCCGTCGTCCTCTCTATCGGCTGGTCGCTGGTGAAACGACGCTTTCGAACAGCTTGACGAGTGTGTCCGCGGGGTCTTCGCAGATTCCGCCGTGCACCGGGCCGCACTGGATCACATCCGATCTCGGAGCCGTCAGCCAGTGAAAACGCTCGGACGGCGGGGCAAGTGCGATCGGCCCCGCCTCGGGGTCTCCGGCGCAGATCGCCTCACACGACTTGAGATATCGCGACAGCAACTGGACGTCCAGATCCGGCGCGCAGTTCTCCAGCACCGCCTCGTCGGTAACCACCCGCATTCCGAGAAACTCTGCAGTCCGCGCGTGGAGAACGACTCCCACCGCCACGAACGCGCCGATGTGCACATGGGGCACTACGCGCAATACGGCGAAGTCATACGATATCCACAGTTCAGGGCCCGCAGTTCCTCCCTTGGGCGTTTCGTCTGTGTTCATCCTGCACCTCTGTGTGCGCGGTGTGTCTCCACGTTTCGCATTCTATCGGCGGGCCGCCAGCCGCTGCGGAACACGGTGAGCTACGCGGTTCCTGGCTTGCTCCGCTTCCTGCGCGAACCTCCGCGGAGAGCTTAGCCGTGAGGTCAGATAGGCTGCGTAGCGATCCCGCGCCGCTTCGGGCGTGGCGAACTCCGGTGCGACCATGGGATCGGTGAGCAGCTCATCCGGAACCGCCGTCACTACAGCGCGAACGACGCGTTCGTTGATCACGCGAGTCATTGCGTCATCGGCCTGCGCGATGTCTCCGCTCGCGGCGAGAAGGACGTGCTGCTCGATGAGCGGGAAAGCGGAGCGCGTACGCTCTTCATCGACCGACGGCCAGTCGTGCTGCGCATAGAGCGCCGCCCCGTGATCGATGAGCCAGGGTGTTCTCTGCCACACCAGAAGATTCGGATTGCGATGTGTCCGGTCAGGGTTGGTTACGAACGCATCGAGCCAGACAATGCGAGCTGCGAGCTCCGGCGAGATCAGATCACCGGCCGCGGCGCCGTCGAAGTTGAACGCGCCGTCCAGGTAGCGAAGGGCGATGTTGGTTCCATGACTGGCGCGCAGCAGATCCTGAATCTCAGGATCGGGCTCGGAGCGTCCGAAGGTGTCGCCTATCTCCACCAGCGCCAGGGCAGGCGTCGGCAGTCCGGCCTCCCGCGCCAGCAATCCCACGATGAGCTCCGCGATCAGCGCCTTCGCACCTTGTCCGGCGCCGCGAAACTTGACGACGAACAACCCGCCGTCATTCGTATCCACGACGGCCGGGAGCGATCCGCCCTCGCGCAACGGCTGCACGTATCGGGTCGCAGTGTAAAGCGGAACGTGAATCAGACTCGTATGGTCCAGCCCGATTTTCTATGTGGCATTCCTTCTCGCTATCCCGTGTTTGATCGACGTGCCCCGCGCAGCGCTCGTTGCACCAGTATGCATCTCCGATCGAGTCAATGACAACCGCGGTCGACCGAATCGGGCGCGCATCATGCAACTCCACGCTACATTCGCGTCTCGCGGATACCGGAATTTCAACGCAAACGGTGAGCGCCAACGCATGAGTCAGCCATCGATGCCCGACAGAGTCGGCTTCGTACCGGATGCACCGGTCGAACGCTTTACGCCGTACATCGCGTCCGGCACGAGACTGCCCGAGCTCACCCCGCTCCCGCTCATCGTTGGCGCGATACTGGGCCTGATCTTCGGCGCGTCGTCGCTCTATCTCGTGCTCAAGGTTGGCCTCACCGTCAGCGCGTCGATTCCCGTCGCTGTCATTTCGATAACTCTCTTCCGGCTTTTTTCGAAGATGGGTGCGCGAGACGCCACGATCCTCGAGCACAACATCGTACAGACAGCAGGG
>JALYOO010000428.1 GCA_030856845.1 Gemmatimonadota bacterium | reverse complement strand
ACCGAACCGACCACGACAATGCCGGCGATGCCGCGCGATTCCACAATGAAATCGGACTCCATGATGAAGATGGACTCCACGATGAAGATGGACTCCACGATGAAGAAGGACTCCGTCAGGAAGGACTCGACGTCGATCCGCTAGCGACACGCTCGTCGCGCTGATCGGCCAAGGGCAGCGTCAGCTGCTCGGGGGGGAGGGGATGCTCGTCGTGCGCCTCTTCCCCTTCGTCGTCTTCGACTCTCGACCAGCCGTCGACGTGATACTTGGCGCATAGCTGGCTGAAGAACGTCGCCAATCCGGCGCGGTAGCGATCGCCCGCCTGATGATCGTGCGAGTAAGTGTTGCGGTATCGTTCCGCAAGATGCGGAAATTCCTGCTCGATGAACGGCATGTACCGCTGGCGCGCGGCCGCGCGGAGACGCAGCGCGCACGCTCCGACATAAGTCGCGCCCGCTTCTGACACTCGCTTCACCAGCGCCTCCAGGTCCGAAGGATTGTCGGTTATTCCCGGAAGGACGGGCATGCAGTTTATGCCCGCGTCGATTCCCGCTTCGCGCAGCCGAGCGAGGCCGCGAACTCTCGCCTCCGGTGTCGGCGACCTCGGCTCGAGCTTTCGCGCAAGGTCGCGCCGGAGCGTTATGAGCGAGATGTGTACGCTCACATCGGAATGACGTGCGATCCGCGTCAGGAGATCGATGTCGCGTGTGATGAGGGGGCTCTTGGATATGAGGACTACTCGCAGTCCGGGATGGTCCGCGAGGACTTCCAGTATCCTCCGCGTGATGCGGAACTTGCGTTCCGCGGGCTGATACGGATCGGTGGCTGATCCAATGAGAATCGCCTGCCCCTTGAGAAGCGCGAGGTGTCTCTCGCTACCATGTCGCAGCGTGCGTGCAAGCACCTCGGGTGCATTGTACTTGACGAAAATATTCCTCTCGAAGGCTAGCCACGGCGGCATTTGCTCGTAACTCTCGGCGAGCGGATCCTGCATCCTTTGATCGTTGGCGGCGCGTTCCATTACGTACCGATGCGCGTAACGCGCGTAGCAGTAGGCGCAGCCAAATGCGCAGCCGACGTAGGGATTGATGGACCAAAAATCCATTCCGGTGACTTCGGGTGAGTTGAGGATATTCTTCGCGGTGCTGGCGTAGTACCGGATGTCCTTTTGCTCGCCGATGACAGGAAGCTGGCGGGCCTTCCGCTCGTACTCCTCTCCAAAGAGCGCTGCCTGATGCTCTCGTTTTTTCTGGGCCGCGCGTGCTGTGCCTTTCATCCTGTTTTTGCCCCTCCCGCCTTCCGCTGCGCCTTGGCGGCAACCCGGGTCGCTTTTTCTGCGGCCTCCCTGTTCCTTCTGCGCTCTCGTTCTCCCTCCCGAAGATACACCGAAACCAAGGCGAACGCGACATTTAACGCTATTTTGGAGAGCACCGCTGTCGGAAGACGAACCTCAGGAGGGTGAGAAGAATGCCGGATCTGCTTTCTGACATCGCGATACAGCGGGAGCTGGGCAGCCTTGCGGGATGGTCGCGCAAGGGTGAAGTGCTAGTCAAGACATTTCAGTTCCGGAGCTTTCCTGATGCCGTGGCGTTCGTCAACAGCGTGGCAGACACTGCGGAATCAGCCGGTCATCATCCGGACATCGACATCCGCTACGCGCGGGTAACGCTCACTCTCAGCACGCACGACGCGGGCGGTATCACGCAGAACGATCTGCAGCTGGCGAAGTCCATCGAGGAAAGTCAGGCCCGCGCCTGACGCTAGCTGCGCCGGCGACGCCCTAGCTTCGCCGCCCGCCGAGTATTCTCATCAACGCCAGGAAGAGATTGAGCATGTCGAGGTAGATCGTGACGGCTGCCGCGACATATTCGTTCGGTCCGTAGACATTCCTGATTCGCCAGGTATCGAACACCAGCAGGCCGCTGAAAACGAGTACGGTGATCCCGGCGAGCCACAGGTCCATCCCCGGATTGCGGAAGAAAAGATTCAGGATGGACACTCCGATCAGGACAAATAGTCCCACACTGAAGAAGTGTCCCCAGGCGCTGAAGTCGCGCCTTGATATGAACGCGTACGCGGTCAACAGCCCGAATGTGCCGATGGTAAGCGTGGCAGCCTGAGTTATCAGTCCCGGCTGCTGTTGGCCGTACACGTATAGTATCGGCGAGATGAACACGCCTTCCGCGAACGTGAACAAGAGCACAAGGCCGATGTTCGCTGGGAACGCATCCCGTGCTCGCATCGCGAGCAGCAGTGGCGCGAACGTCGCGAACATCGCGATGAACGGATGTGCCGCAACCGCCTGAAGCAGGCGCGGTTGCGAAAGTGCGAACATCGCGCCGGCGACGGTGAACAGGATGCTGACGAAAACGAGCGAGTAAGTACGGCGCACAAGCGTCGCGCGCTCGGCACCAGTTCGGACGAGAGTTCCCGCAGGGAGGGACATTCCCATCAAGACAGCTCCGGTAGGATTTTTCCAGCAGCCATAATACACCGTGTACCGCGGTCTGATTCAAGAACCTTTGTCAATCAAGCGGACGGGCGCCAGGCGACGCGCGATTACCTTGCGATCTGAGTGTCGACCATGTTTCTCGGATGAACGCAGTCAGGATTCTCGTCATCGACGACGAGCCGCAGATCAGGCGAGTCGTGAGACACGCTCTAGAGGCTGAAGCCGATCGTGTCCTCGAAGCAGCGACCGGCCGGGAAGGTATCGACACGGCGGCGGCCGAGCGTCCCGATCTGATCGTGCTCGACCTCGGCTTGCCGGACATGCCGGGCGCTGATGTCTGCCGGGATATTGGCGGGTGGTCGTCGGTGCCTATTTTCGTGCTTTCAGCGCGACATTCCGATCTCGAGAAGGCGGCATTGCTGGACTCGGGCGCCGATGACTACATGAAGAAATGCGCGCACGATCATTGTTGCTCGCGAGCCTGTTTGTTGTTTTACCTGCTAAACCTCACCGGGCTCACCGGTCTCCTTTCCCCTCAGCTCTTTCCACGCGTCTTCGATGCGGCGGACACGAGTACTACAGCTCGATGCGGGCTAACAGGGCCGGCAAATCGGTGATGCCCTCGAGGAAGTGCCCGGGCTGGTGCGGCTCGAGCTGCTCTC
>JALYOO010000427.1 GCA_030856845.1 Gemmatimonadota bacterium | reverse complement strand
TCAGGTCGGCGATCGGCGAGAACGAGAAGTTGCCGCGGACCACCTTGCGCGCCTCGTTGTCGTTAGGCAGCACACCCTCTTCGTCGGTTAGCGTTCCTGACACGAAGTAGCGCAGCGCTTCGCCCCCGCCGCCCACTGACAGCGAGTACCGTTGACGCAGGCCGTTACGCAGCCATGGATCAATGAACAGGTAGCTCGACGTGCCACCCGCGCGCGACACGCCGCGTGTCGGCAGGCCAGCGAACCGCTCGGGAAAGCTGTCGCGATACGCCTGCATGGTTCCGGAGCAGGCCGGAACGGATACCGCGCACGCATAGATCGTGTCGCTAGGCGGCGCCTCGCTTGGATCGGGCCCGAATTTGAGGGCCTTCGCGAAGCCCTGGTCCACCTGCACCGTCCACTGCGGTTTGCCGGCGCTGCCGCGTTTGGTGAAGATCTGAATTACGCCCGCGGCGGCTTCGGTGCCGTACAGCGTTGCGGCGGCCGCCCCCTTGATGATCTCGATCCGCTCGATGTCGTTCGGATTGATGTCGTTGAGCGGGCTGGCGACGTCGTTCCCGCTCCGCAAGTCGGAACCAGAGGGAGGCACATTGCGTTGATAGCCAGCGCTCCGGAGACGCACGCCGTCCACGTAAATAAGTGGCTGGTTGCTCATCGCAACGCTCACGTTCCCGCGAAGCCGGATCATCGATCCGCTTCCCGCCGACGCGGAGCTCTGCATCACCTGCATCCCCGCCGCCTTCCCCTGCAGGAGCTCGCTGACGGTCGCCGGCGGCTCCTTCACCTGGCTCATGTCGATCTGCGCGATGCTATTGCCCACTTCGCGCTGCCGCGCCGCGCCCGCGGTGCCGGTGATGACGAGGGCGTCGAGTGCAAGGGCCTGCTTCCGCATGGAGAAGTTCTGCGCCACCGTCGCGCCAGCCGTCACCGTGATAGGCACCTCGGTGGGGCGATGGCCGATGAATTGTGCGCGGAGCCGGTATTGTCCCGCGGGAACATTGACGATGGTGTACTGCCCGCTTGCGGCGGTGCGCGTTCCCAGGCCGCTGCCGACGATCAGCACCTGCGTCTGCGACAGCGGCGCGCCGTCATCGCCCACGACCCTCCCGGCGACGGTTCCTGTCGCTTGAGCCGAGAGAGCGCTAGCGCCTGTCACCAGCGCCGCGAGGGAAGAGAGAACTCCGCGAACCCCTAATTGATACATAAGCAACTCCCCTCTGAAGGAAGACTTACGCTGGCGCCGGACGACCTCCCTACAGTCGAAGTTCCGGCCCGAAAAAAAACGGATAGCGGCGCCCAGGCAGGTCGCCGGACAGTATCGGAGAGGAAGCCACGCGCGCGCCACTAACCATACGGGCGGGGTACGCGCTGTCAAGCTAAGCTAGTTGATCCGTACTTCCACAGATGCGTCTTTCTGCCCAGCCACGGCGTCAGTAACGGTGGACTTCACCTGGTACGTGCCCGCGGCCGAGAAGGCGTGGCGGAAGGTGACCCGGGCGGTCCGCGCGCCGCCAGTCCCAAACGTATCTTCGGTTTCGTCGCCGTAAGCAGTGATGATACCGATCAACTGGCCACCCTGGGCAGACACCAGGAAGTTGATCGAGTCCCCGGGCGCGGCGGTGATCCGGCTCGGTTCGATGACTATGTCCAGCGCCAGTGGGGCAAGGCTCTCTGTGGAACACGCACCGAGAGTGGCGAGGGCGAAGAAGAGCAGGCGTCGCGGCACGCGCACGCGAGTACGGGATAGACCTGACATTTCACGTGAGAGCTGCAAACTATCGTGGTCTGCGGCTGGTCCACGCAAATTCGCGAAGATCAGGCCGGCGGATTCAGCTGCGCGGTGTTGCGCTCGACGACTGAAGCGAGCTTCGCGAGCTCGAACGGCTTTTCGACGAAGTCATCGGCACCCGTCTCGAGCGCCTGCCGTTTGTCCATCCAGTCCTGCAGCGCGGTCACCATGATGACTCGGATGTTCCTGCCTAGCTCAGCGTGAGCCTTCATCTCGCGGCACACCTGCCAGCCGTCCCTCCCCGGCATCATCACGTCGAGCAGCACCAGGGACGGCTTCTCGCTCTCGAACAGCTGCATCGCTTCGTCGCCATTGTAAGCCACCGAAATCCGGTAGCCGCGCGGCTCGAGATAATCGCGGATGATGTTGGCGTTGTCCTCGTTGTCGTCGACGACGAGGATGGCAGGAAGGGCTGGCTCAGGCATCCTTCATACGTTCACCCCCGAGCGGCTGCATGGCAAGCGGCGAAACAAAAAAAGGGAAGGGCTTGCGCCCCTCCCCTCTTCTCGCGCAGCGACTGCGCCGCGCTATGGATTGTTGTCCGTGCAACCCTGGAAATTCGGGTTGTTGCGCTCGTTCTGCGGGACGGGGATGGCGATGTTGTCGCCATAGTTGCCGCCCTTGAAGAACGGGCCGCTCGGATACACGGAGGCTACGGGTCTTCCGAAGCCTCCTTGCGCGACAGGCCGAACGAGGCGCCGCATGTCGGCGAGCCGGTGCCCGCGGCCGAACAGCCAGAACGCGCGCTCACGAAAGAG
Organism: Gemmatimonadota bacterium; assembly: GCA_030856845.1. GTDB lineage: Bacteria > Gemmatimonadota > Gemmatimonadetes > Gemmatimonadales > Gemmatimonadaceae > UBA4720. Next base: position 5,006 of record JALYOO010000427.1, on the reverse strand, counting down.
AAGATCCTCGCGCGTTGCCTGAGTGCCCGGGTCGGTGAGCTGCGGCAACGTCGCCGTCGCGGTCGTCGTGTTGCTTGGGTCCTTCAACGTCTGGAAGCCCGCACGGAGAGCGTTCAGCGTAATCAGCCACGCCGCGTTCCCACCGCGCAGCTGCGCCTCGGCCTCGAGCAGCCTGGCTTCCACACCGGTGACGAGCGAAACGTCGTCGTCGCGCGTCGGGAAGATCAGCTGCACGTAGAACGGACCGCCGATGCGTGGAGTAGCCCCAAAGTTGTTGTCGAACGAAACCGTGTTCGTCACACCGAACGTCCGACATACCGTGTCGTTCCCTCGGCAAACAGGAATGCGGGGATCGCCGGACGAAGCGAAGTTCAACCCGACTCCCGCTTCGCGATCGGCCACCACGTATCGGCGGCCGGAATTGTTGAGCGCCCAGAGCTGATTCGTTGCCGTGCCCGTCACCGCCTGCTGGTGAAAGATGCGGAAGCGAAACTCGCTTGGTATTGCCGGCCCGGTCGCCAGCGCTGTTGCCGCGTCGTTGAACCTTCCCAGGTTCATGAGAACGCGTGCCCGTCCGATTCGCGCCAGGATGCGAACGGTGTCGCCCCTGAGCGTGGCACCGGAAATTGTCGCCGCCGAGTCGAAGCTGCCGAGCGCGCGGGCGTACACCTGGGCGTTCGATTCCGGGTTGCCGTAGGTGATCACCGACCCCTTTAGATCGAAGAAGCTGATCGGCGTTCCGTTGCAGTAGTTCTCGGCTATGGCCGTTTCCGCGAACCCGCGAATCCAGAACATCTGCCCAATGCTCGACTGGTTCTGCGGCAGGAGTGAAGCCGCGACGGGAGGAAATTCGTTCAACGCGCTGATCGCCTGATTGGCGGCGGTGCGCGCACGATTCACATCGTACCACATACCGCTCACGACGGTTACTTCCTCCTTCAGCGCGCGCTTGTCCGTTTCATCGCGCTGAACGAAGGTATCGCCCGATCTAAACTCGTCGCCGAGAAGACCGGGAAAATGAAGTGTTGACTCACCGCCGCTCGTCATATTGGACAGCCGGGCGAAAGCACCGACGCGAAGGCCTTCGGCGGCTTCAGGCGAGGTGACGTTATCCGCGTCGACGACATCGGGGTCAGTGACCTCCAGTGCGTCCTCGCAGGCCGTAACAGCAAATACGCCAGCCATGCACAGGGTGATTGCGGCCCTCCCCCAGCGGCGGGAGGTCTTGAGCTTCAGAGCCTCGGTTTTCCGGGCAAAAGTGATATTTGTCATTGAGGTCTCAGAATCCGATGTTCACGCGAAGCGTGTAGTAACGCGGTGGTGGTGCGGTCTGGAAGTCGGTCTGGATATCGTTTCCGCCCCCGCCCTCGAAGTAGGCGGACTCGGGATCGATGCCGGTGTAGTCCGTCCACGTCCTGATGTTGCGCCCCGCCAGCGTGAGGCTCACCCGCTCCGCGCGGAACACGCGTCCGAGCTGCCAGTTGGATGGAGTGGTGAATGTAACCGCGATCTCGCGAAGCTTGGTGTAGTCCGCGTCTTCGATGAAGCCTGCCTGAGTTGCGCTCGGATGATCACGCAATGCCACCACACGCGCCTGCAGGTCGAGCGGGGCCGAAGGATCCGAGAGACCACGGCAGTTGTTCCGGCTCTGACAGCGAATACGTTCGTTCGCGTTCAGCAGCTTGTAGCCTCCCTTGTGGTCGATGCTGGCGGAGAGCCGGATTCTTTCGCCGAACAGATCGATGCCCGGTGAGAACGACATCTCCGTGCGCGGCAGCGAGCGGCCCAGAAATTCCGCGGTGTCGCCGACGACGAGCTCATCGGCTGTGATGAAGCCGTCGCCGTTGTTGTCGTTGAAGCTCCTGAGCGGGGGCTGATAGTAACCGAACAGCGGATACCCTACTCTGTGTTGAATCTGCGTGCCGACGATGATCGGCAACGGCTTGCCGTCGGGCGCGAGCTGAAGCGTCACGATCTCGTTGTCGTTGATGGAGGTGTTGAAGCCCACATCCACTCCGATGCGATCGCTGCGGAGAAGCTGCGCGCGGATGCCGGCCTCGAACCCCTTGTTGCGGACAGAGCCGATGTTCTCGAAGCGCGACGCGGTGATTCCCAGGGAACCTGGAAGAATGCGCTGAATGAGCGCGTCCTTCGTTTTCTTGTGGTATCCCGTCAACTCCAAGGTGAGCCTGCTGTCGAACATACCTATGTCGACGCCACCTTCGAACTCCAGCGCGCGCTCGGGCTTGAGCTCGGGATTGCCCACGGCGTTGAAGGTCAGCCCGGCGACACCCTGGTCGGTGAGGTTAGCGGTGTTGGGCGAGAAAAAGAGAAGAGCGTCGTTCGTGCCTGGCGATACGCCCGAAGCGCCATAGGCCGCACGAAGCCTGAATTGATCCAGGAACTTCGGCCGCGGAAAGAATTCCTCCTCGGAGAGAATCCACGACAGGCTCGCCTTGGGGTAGTAGACGGCGTCGAAGTTCTGCCCGAAGGCCGTGTTGTTGTCCGCACGCAGACCGGCAGTGAGGAACAACCGGTCACGAATGCCAACGGTCTGCTCGACGAACGCTCCCGCCGTGATCGCGTAGGCCGTCGCTTCGCTGGCAGTCCTGACGGCGCCAGAGGTCACCGTTACGGCGCCCGGGGGAAGAACGCTTGCCGCCGCGCCGTTCCGCGAAAATACGTTACGGAAGTACTGGACCCCCGCCGTCGTCTTCGAATTCAACGACGGCGTCAGGTTGAACGTCGCCGCGCCGTTCACGTCGAACGTGTACTGAAAGAAGTTCGTTCGATTGTTCGTTCGGAAACCTTCGCGGCTGGTGCCGAAGTCCGAGCAATTGCCGCGCTTGCATAGCTCCGAATCCACACGGTTCGTCAGGTCGAGCCCGAAGTTACCGCGCGCCGACAGCCAGCTCGCCGGCCTCCATGTTGGAGAGATGCTGCCGATGAACCGGTTGATCTCCTGAGCGGTGACGTCCTGAAAGACGTCACCGGGTGTGAAGATGCGATAGCCGTTCAGTGGAAACCCGAGACTGGTATTTCCGTTGTCCCGGAATCCCGGACCGCCGTACGCACTGGAAAGAAGACCGGTTGTGTTGTTGTCCGTTTGCGGCAATCTCTGAGTACTGGCCACAAAACCCGTCGAAATCGCCACATCGGTTTTGTCGTTGAGTCCGATGTTGAGGTTGGCGCGCACATTCACGCGCTCAAGCGCATTCGGCCGAAGATGTTCAGCTGGAATGTTCCCGACTGTCGTCATGAGGCGGTCGATGTCGAACTGCGGAACCTTGTAGACGCCAGTCTCCTCCTCCCACTCGCCGGAGAGGAAATAGCGCAGTGCCTCGCTGCCGCCGCTTACCTGTGCGCCGTACTGCGCCCTCGTGCCGTTGGCCAGCGGGGTGGTCTCGGGATCCTCGAAAAGATTGAATGCCCGGAGGCTGTCGACGACGCAGGTCTTGAGCGATACCTGGGAGAGGAAGCAGTTACGCTGCGCCGTGGTTCCAGGTGTCTTGCCGACCAGGGTGTAAGCGGTGGGATAGGTGTTCCTATCCGTCAGACGCCCGCGCTCCACGTACGTGCTCCACTTGGCCTTCCCGGCGCGCCCTCGCTTCGTGGTGATCACGATGACGCCGTTCGCGGCATCCGTTCCATAGAGCGTCGCCGCAGACGGGCCCTTCACGATCTCGAGGCTTTCGATCTGTTCAGGGTCGATGTCGCCAACGCGGCTCGGGATCGCACCGCCGATTCCGATACTCGACGAGCCCGACGATCCCTCCATTCTGATGCCGTCGATGATGTAGATGGGATCGTTGTTGAGCGACAGACTGTTGGTGCCGCGAATCCTGACACGTGATTGCGTTCCGGTGATCGAGCCGGGCGTGACCTGCACCCCGGGGGCACGAGCGGTGAGGAGGTCGGCGATGTTCTTGATCGGCTGACTCGCGGTAAGCTGCGCCGCATTGACTCTCGCGATGTCGCTCCCAACTTCGAGACGACGCTGATCACCAGTCGCTGTGGTCACGATCTCCGACAGCTGTACCGGAACTACCGCCAGCGTGAAGTCGAGCCGCGCCGGTTGTCCGGACACGACGTTCACCGTCTGCTTCTGTGACTGGTGCCCGATGTAGAAGACTCGTACTTCAGCTCGCCCGGCGGGAACGGACCTGATGGAATAAGTCCCGTTCTCGCTCGTCGGCACGGCGATCGACGTGCCGACGACAGTGACTCGGGCCCCGGCAAGCGGCCGGCCCGTGCCGGCCTGCCGGAGCTCTCCGGTGATCGATCCTGCCCCCTGGCCGGAAAGCGCCGCGGGCAGAAGTACCGACAACGCGGTAAAACCCGACAACAAACGAATTCTGAGCATTGCACCTCCGGTGAATGCGTAGGCGTGGGTGAGCTTCGCGGAAATGCGAAGCATGCCTCGTTTCCTCAACAATTAGTCGCGGTCACGCGTATTGCAAGGTTTCGGTCGGGAACTCGTTCGGGCTTCGTATGCAATTCGTCGGCCTTTTGGCGCTTGACACGCCATGCCCTTCCGCTACCGTAGAGGTGGCCATGTGGTGTAGACGCGTAATTCTCGATCGCGGCGTTGCCGCAGCCTTCCTCGGCCTGCTTGCGGCGGCCGCCGCGCCGGTTCGAAGCCAGGCGGCACCGCTCGCGATCTCCGCCCTCGATCTTAACGGCGTAGTGATCGACGCCACCGGAGCGCCTGTTCGTGACGCCGAGATCACGCTCGCCGCATCCGCCGGACCCGCGGCTTCGACCACGGCGCGTCGCACACGCACGGGACCAGACGGCGCGTTCACATTTGCCGATGTCACGCGGGGAACGGTGAGGCTCAACGCCCGGCGACTGGGCTACCGCCCGTTCGTCGTCGTGTTGCTGGCCGACACGATGATCCCGGCTCGCCCGATGCGCATCACGATGGAATTGTCTCCGCTGCAGCTCGACACAGTGCAGGTTGAAGCAATGGAGTCATCAGCGATGCGCGAGTTCAACGAGCGCCG